>CAJMNK010000048.1 GCA_905214905.1 uncultured bacterium
GCCCCGAAGCCCGGGGCGGCCGCCGCTTTTTGCTATCGAATGGTGCAGAGGGGTCAGATACCTAGGCACCACGTTGGTGCAAAGCAGCCTGTCCCCCTAGCTCCAGGGGTTGACTAGAGTTCGCAGGCAACCTTGTAGCCATCGCCGATGGCGTCGCGGATGTTGCCGCACTCGTTGGCATCGCCCAGCACGTGGGTGGCAACACCGGCTGCAGCCAGGTCGTCGGCCAGCTTGGTATTGGGACGATAGCCCATGGCAAGCACCAGCGTATCGGCACCGGTGATGGTGTGGACCTCGCCGTCCTTCTCGTAGCTGATGGTGTCCTCGGTGATCTCGGTCACCTTGGCCTCGGTCAGCACGTGGACGCCCTTGGAGAGCATGCGCGTGATGAGCACCGCGCGGCCGGCGCCGCCCTCGTTGGCGGCGAGCGTCTTGGTCATCTCGATAACGGTGACATCGCGATTGGCCGGCGACAGGTCGTTGACCAACGGGGCCAGGTAATCGGCCGTCTCGCAGCCGACGGTGCCGCCGCCCACGATGACGATCTTCTTACCCGGGAAAGCCTTGCCGCCCAGCAGGTCGTCAGCCGTCATAACCTGCTTAAAGCCCTGCATAAAGGCCGGAGCGATGGGCTCGGCGCCATAAGCCAGGACAACCTCGTAGCCCGCGTAATCGCGCTGAATGTCCTCGGCCGAAAGCTCGGTACCAAAGACGCACGTGACGCCGGCCTCGGCCAGGCGACGGTACTGATACTTGATCACACGAGTGAGCTCCTGCTTTGCCGGCGGAACGGCCGCAATGCGCATCTCGCCGCCCGGCTCGTCCTGCTTATCCACGAGCACCACGTTATGGCCGCGCTTGGCGGCGATGTAGGCCGCCTCCATGCCCGCGGGGCCGGCGCCCACAACGAGCACGTTCTTTGCCTCGGCGGCAGGCTCGTAGCCGGCCTCGTCGCGCTCCACGTCCGGGTTGACAGTGCAGGAGATGCGCTTGCCGAACATGATGCCGTTCAGGCAGCGCAGGCAGCCGATGCAGGGACGGATCTCGTCGGCGTTGCCGGCAGCCGCCTTATTGCAGAACTCGGCATCGCACAGGTTGGCGCGGCCCATCATGCAGATGTCGGCGGCGCCGTCCTCGATCAGCTCCTCGGCAATCCAGGCCTCGTTAATGCGTCCGACGGTGGCGACGGGAATGTTGACGTGCTTCTTAATCTCGCGCGAGCAGGCGGCATGCGAGGCCTGCTGCGTGCCGGCGGCAGGAATCGCGGAGCCGCGCTTGATGGTGGTACCACCCGACACATGAATCATGTCGACGCCGGCCTTCTCCAGGCGACGCGAGACGTAGATCATGTCGTTGAGGGTCAGGCCGCCATCGGTGTACTCGTCGCCCGAAATACGGACGTCGATGATAAAGTCCTTGCCGCAGCGCTCGCGAATCTCAGCGATGACCTCGAGCAAAAAGCGCATGCGGGCGTCGAGCGAACCGCCGTACTCGTCGGTGCGCTTGTTGTAGAGCGGAGTCAAAAAGCCGCCAAGCATGCCGTGAGCGTGCGCCGCATGGACCTCGACGCCATCGACGCCAGCCTTCTGCATGCGCACAGCGGCATCGCCAAACTGATGTGTGAGCTCGTGAATCTCATCAACCGTGATGGGACGCGGCGCCTCGCGGGCATAGGACGGACCCACAAAGGACGGAGCGATCAGGCGCGGCGTGCCTGGAATGTTAAAGGCCATGTAGGCGGGGTGGAAGAGCTGCGGCATGATCTTGCAGCCATGCTCGTGGACGGCTGCGGCGAGCTTTTCCCAACCGGGGATAAACGTGTCGTCATAGCAGCACATATCGCCCGGCAGATAGGTATAGGTGGGCTCGACCGTCACGACCTCGGTGATGATCAGGCCCACGCCGCCCTTGGCGCGGGCACGGTAATGATCGACCAAGTCGTCGGTCACATAGCCATGATCGGCCAGGTTGGTTGACACTGGCGGCATAAAGACGCGGTTCTTGACCTCGGTCGTACCGACCTTGATCGGGCTAAAGAGCATCGGGTAGGAGGAGGACTCCATGCAGGCTTCCTTTCGTTTGAGCCGCTCGGCGGCAGTTGCTGACCTACCTATCGTAGCAGTAACCGCGCAATGCCCGACCGTGAGCGCTCCCCCGGCTTTTACTCGACCCACAAAAAAGTTGCGGTGGAATACGGAGTAGATGAGGCTTCTGACAGCCAAAACAGTCCGTATTTCACCGCAACTGATGGGTGGGATGAGTTAGAGGCCCAGGTAGCTGGTCATGCCTTCGACGGCAAGCTTGGCGCCGGCCACGGCATGGACCACGGTGAGCGGACCGTTGACCACGTCCCCGGCGGCAAAGACACCCGGCACGGTGGTCATACCGCACTCATCGACCGAAAGAAGACCGCGATGGTCGGTCTCCAGACCACCCGTTGTAAGCACGAGCTTGTCTTTGGGCACCTGCGAAGCCGCAATCACAACCGTGTCGGCGGGCACATGGTCAAGCTCTTCCTCGTAGCCCACCACGTTGTTGTCCTCGTCAAAGATAGCGGTCTCGAACACCGGACCGTTATCGTCGATGGCGCAGATTGCCTTGCCGCACACGATCTCGGCACCGTCGAGCTCGGTCAGCTCGACCTCGTCATCGATAGCCGAGATATGGCGCGAACGAGCATACACGGTAACCTTGCGAGCGCCCGAGCGCAGGGCCGTGCGGGCGACATCCATGGCCACGTTGCCGGCGCCGATGACTGCCACGTTCTGCCCGATCGCCACACTCGTGGGATCGACCAGGTAATCGATACCAAACAGCACGTTGCCACGCGACTCGCCGGGAATACCCAGCTTGCGGGCGCGCCAGGTACCGGTACCCACAAAGACCGCATCGTAGCCGTCGCGCAGCAGATCGTCGATATGCAGCGCGCCGCCGATGGTGGTCGAGGGGCGAACGCGCACGCCGAGCGAGCACATCACGTGACGGTACTTTTGCACCAGCGAACGCGGCAGGCGGAATTCGGGGATACCGTACTCCAGCACACCGCCGATCTCGGGGCGCTGCTCAAACACCGTAACGGCACAGCCCAGCTGGGCCATCTTAATGGCTACGGTAATGCCGGCAGGACCGGAGCCGACCACGGCAATCTGCTTGCCGCACGACGGCGCGGGCTTCCACTCCTTGCGGTCCAAATACGCGGTCGAGATATAGTTCTCGATGCTCGAGAAATGCACCGGCGTGCCCTTGCGGCCCTGGATGCACGAGCCCTCGCACTGGCCCGAATGGTTGCAGACCATGGAGCAGACCGCGCTCATCGGATTGTTCTGGAACAGCAGCTCGCCCGCCTCTTCCAGACGACGCTGCTTAAACAGGTCGATAACCTGCGGAATAGGCGTCTGAACCGGGCAGCCCTTAATCTGGCAGAACGCCCTTTTGCAACCTAGGCAACGATTTGCCTCTTCGACAATGTGGATAGCCACGCAACTCCCCTTTTTGATGTAATCCGATAGGGCGACGATAAAGACCCTTCATCGTCGCCCCCAGTCAGGCAAACTCAATTGGCCGCCATGGCAAAAGCCAATGCTATATCTCGCGATGTGAAGCCCCGCAACAAGCAGACATGCGCTCGAGTGTCGTCAGGCAGCCGGCCGCTGTCGCCGGCACGCTGTTCTCGACCACGCAGGGAATCCCCGGGCAAGCGGCAGCGGCCCAGGCCACCACGGGCTCAAAGTCATATCGTCCCGTCTCGCCCACACCGCGACACACCAGGCGCGAACCCGTACCGTCGCACCAACCGGCCTCGTCCTCGTTGTCAACGACCTCAAAATCCTTGGCGTGCAGCACGCGGATCTTGCTGCCGCATAAGTAGAGCATACGCGCTGTGATTTCGGACGCCTCGCCAACAACACTGGGGTGCAGCAACGACACCGGGTCGTAGATTACACCGAGCGCCGGGCTCGAGACGCGCTCCAGCACCTCACGGCAGCGATCTGGCGTGTTGACCGTCTCGTTCCAGCCGGGCTCAATCAGAATTTGCCCACCCACGGCCTCGGCACGCTCACAGACGTGCGCGAGTCCGTCCATGAAAGCATCGAGTGCCTCGTCGGTCATGCGATCGTCTGCGACGCGGTTCTGCGCGTTGGGACGGCCGGTCTCGGTGCCAACAGGGCATCCGCCGAGCATCTGGGCAAAGTTCAAGCACGCCTCGTACTCGGCAAAGTTATCCATGAGCTGTTGGCGGTCGGGCGTCGCCAGGTTCTTGTAGCAGCCAAGCACCGCCACCGTAATGCCCGCTTCGTCGAGCACCGCACGCAAGTGATCGGCAAGCTCGCGAGTCAGGCCGCCCCGATCGATGCCCATCGATGCGTAGAGCACCTTGCTCGGCAGCTGAATGCACGAAAAGCCCAGCTCTCCTGCCATGCGAATGCGCTCCTCGACGGTTCCCTGCGGAAGGTCGTGCAAACGTACGCCCGGAGTAATGGCCCCCACGCTATTCACATCCCTTACGAGCGTTGATGCCCGGGGTGTATCCGCCAAACGGGTCTTCGATGGAGCACACACCCGAGGGGGCGAGCGGGTCGCGCTTGCCGGCCAGCTTGTCGTGGTGCATGGTCTCGATATAGGCGAGCACCAGCGGGGCCACGCCCTTCGCGTCGTTTTTGACGACGGGCTCGCTCATGTAGTAGCCAAACGTGCCCTCGCGGTGTGCGGTGTTGCCAAGACCCGCAACCAGGCAGATGTTGTCGAGCGCGAGCTGCCCGTCATGCTCGGACAGGCATGTGTCGCAGATGCCGTCGAAGGCGCGGCGGCCGTACTGGTAGTAGCGCTCGCCCAGCACGCCCAGGCGCACGCCCTTCATGATGGCGTTGGCAAAGATGGCGCTGCCCGACTCCTCCAGATAGTTGGGGGCGATATTGGGCAGGTTGATGACCTGGTGCCACATGCCGGTCTTCTCGTCCTGATACGGCAGCATGGCGTCGATCAGGTCGTGGAACATCTTGCGGATCTCGTCCTTCTCGGCCGACATCGAGGGCGGCATGAGCTCCCAGGTATCGATGAGCGCCATGGCGAACCAGCCCTCGGCGCGCAGCCAGAAGTTGGCCGAAAGGCCGGTGACGGGATCGCACCAGAACTGCTTGCGGCTCGCGTCGTAGGCGTGATAGTACAGGCCGTTGAGGGGGTTGCGCATCAAATCGTGCACCACTTGGAACATATGGAAGCTATCCGAGCAGGCACGGCGGTTGTGGAAGCTCAGCTCGTACTGCATGTAGAACGGCTGCGCCATGTACATGCCGTCGAGCCAGATCTGGTTGGGGTAGACGGCCTTGTGCCAAAACACACCCTCTTTGGTACGCGGCTGGGTTTCGAGCTGACGATAGATGGTATCCATGGCGGCACGGTACTTGGGCTTGCCCACCAGGTCATAGAGTTTGTAGAGGGTTTTGCCCGCGTTGACGTTGTCGAGGTTGTACTCCTGGGGATCGTAATGCTTGATGGTGCCGTCATCCTGGACAAAGAAGTCGATATAGTCGTCGGCGAAGGTCAGGTAACGCTGCTCGCCGGTGATCTCGTACAGCTCGATGAGTGCCTTGATCATGCAGCCGTCAATGTAATTCCAGGTGTTCTCCTTGCCGGCGCGAAGCTTTTCGATATTCCAGGCCGGCGCCTGAGGCGTAGAGGTCTCGATCAACTGCTCGATATAACGGTCCAGAATCTGATTGCAACCCATTGCTGTCCCCTCTGACGTTATTGATGGGTGAACGTTTCCCCTAGTGTAACGCGAACGGGGATTATAGGGTGAACGTTAACCCTATAATCCCCGTGAACGGCAAACTTTTAACGGCAAACGGCGGTGAGGCCCGCAGCGATGCGATGCGCCAGGCGCTCATAGCCGGCAGGGCTGTAATGCAGACCGTCCGGCATGTAGAGCTCGCGGTGCTCCGGCAAAAACGGGCTGATACCGCTTTGCGCATAGAGGTCGATCACCGGCACCGAGTAGCGGTCGCAAACCTCCAGCATCGCCTGCACATAGGCGTCTTGCGTCAGGCCCAGATGGTTGGCCTCGTTGCTTGCCGGAATATCCTTCTCGTGCTTGCCGCTCGTCTTGCACGGCGTCATAAACACGAGCCTTGACCGGGGCGAGCGCTCCGTGATGGTACGGATCAGGTAATCGAGCGCGCCGTAGAACTCATGCACGTCGGTGCTACCCGGCTCTCCCAGCGGCACGTTGCGGCTAAAGTCGTTGACGCCGCCAAAGACAACGTAGATATCGGCCGCATCGTCGATGCCGTCCAGACGCTCGACAAACGAGTCGTTACGGTCGGCCTTAACGGCGATGCGCGAGCCCTTGATGCCGTAGTTCTCGACGATGGCACCGCCCAGTAGCGCGCCCAGATGCGCAGTCCACGAGATTTCGTTGCCTCCCCCACCGCAGCCGTTATCGCCCCAGGTGGTCGAGTCGCCAAAAGCGCAGATGGTGGATTCGTTCAGACGTTTGATGTCCATGTTGTTCTCCCTAGACGCTGCCGCGGCAGCGTTGTTGTCGGTCTGTTGTCTATGCGCAAGTCCCGTCTCCTGCACCCCCGTCAACAAGAACGTGCGCATCGAGCCACGCAATGTCATCTGCAAGGTGCGTGACGCCCAGATGGTGTCCGCCCGGGCAAACCTCGTGCGAGAGGTTGTCGGCCTTACCCAGCAGCGCGTAGGCGTCGCGGACGATATCGAGCTGCTCGTCTACGTTCGCAAGTCCGCGGGCGCCGTTGAGATGGTCTTTCTCGCAGCTTTGAACCAAGAGCGGACGCGGCGCGATCAACGAGGCGATGTCCCCCATATCGAGCAGGCGCCAAAGCCCCGGCACATAATTGCAGCTGCAGTTTCCGTTGAGATGCAGCAGTGAGTCGTCGACGCCATACAGATAGCCCGAGACAAACGCCTTGCGCACGCGTGGGTCGAGCGCAGCCAGATAGAGCGTCATGTACCCGCCGCCCGAGAAGCCAAAGCAGCCCAAGTCGTTCATGGCGATGTCGCCGCGTGTCTCGAGATAGTCGATCAGGCGCATGTTGTCCCAAGCGTTTAGGCCGGCAACCGTCAGGCCCAGCGGCTCGGCCATACGCGCCTGGTTAAGGCAGGTGCCGCGCAGGTAGCTCGTCTCATCGTCACCCTGGCCCTTCCAATCGCGGCGATGCCCCCAACCGCGGGCATCGGGGCAGACGGTCACATAGCCCATCTGCGCCAGGCGCAGGCCGTAGTCATAGTTGAACTTGCGCACGGCGTCATCGACCGCCGGCACGCCCATAACGCCCGCGACGCTCGCCGCGCCCGCGCCCTGATGGCCGTGCGGGCAGATATAGCACCGCTTGCGCCCGTTTTCGTTGCACTTGGGCCCGGCGGGCTCCAGCAGGTACAGCGGCATCCAAACATCGGTCTCAACGCGCAAGAGCATATGGGTGCGCACGATATCCCCAGCCACACGCACCCGCTCGAGCTCGCGCACGTCGGGCGCCACGCGCTCCATGAGCGAAAGGCCTAAGACATCGTGGAGGCGTGTGCGGGTCGTGCGCTCCCACGCCTTAAAGTCGGCAGATGTCGCGCCCGCAAACGCGGCAGAACGGCCCTCTTTCTTGAGCCGCTCGCGCAACGCGGGCTCGTCCTCGTAGTAGTGCTCGATATGCACCGTTCGGCCACCGTCCGCAAGCCGGGCGGTTTCGACGGCATCGTCTGACCCACCCTGAGGGTCCCATCCGTCCTCGCCACCCAACACGAGCGCGCGGCTATAGCGCGCGGCACCGGAAGGATCGAGTTTGTGGGCCCAAGCAGCCCAGCCATCGGCGCTGCCGGCGGGTCCATGCAGCCGAGCGCCGGCATACAGCGCCCGGTCGTGCACGGCCGGTTTATCCCAGTCCCACCAGCCCTCGGTCTTGATATGTGAGCCCAGCCAGTAGTCGATCATCACGGTCTGGGCCCACTCGCGCCAAGGACGGCCCAGATAAACCGAGCCGGACGCCACATCGTCCGACGCCGTGAAGGAGCAACCGTGAAACACAAAGCCATAGGGCTCGCCCTGGGGCGTCGAGGCCGCTGTAACGTAGCCATTCACATCCAGGGAGCGGTTGAGCGAACGGATCTCGCAGCCCTCAAAATAGGCTCGCGCACCACCAAAGATAACGTCGACGTCGCCGGCAATGAGGCAGCGGCGGTAGTACTGCCGCCCCACGCGGCGCGGGGCGAACTGCTTGGGGCCTATAAAGCCGCCCGGCTTGGCCTCGCGCGGCGGCAGCGGCCCCAAAAAGAGCGTGTCCTGGTGTCCCTTAATGCAGCAGACATCGACAACCAGGCGGTCACCATCGGCATACAGGGCAATCGCCTGGCCGACCTCGCGCCCATCACCGGCGTTGTTTTCGATTGTTAGACCCGCAAGCGTCACGTCGTCGGCATCGACCAGCACCGTGTACGTACGGAAGGTGCCGAGTCTTCCATCCTGGCAGCTACCATCTTCCGAAGGCATCTTGGCACCCAGGCCTCCCACGATACGCACGCTGTCGGCCGTCTCGCCCTCGAGCGTCACATGCGGACGACGAATTTCGACCCGTTCGCGGTACTCACCCGGCGCCACCAGCACGCGCACCGGCACGGTCGCATCGGGCACACACCGCTCCGCCGCCTCGAGCGCCGCCGAAATGCTGCGATACGCGCCTTCGCGTTCGAGCGATACCTCAAAGAGCTGTTCTTTACCACTCATCTGTCATTACGCTTTCTGTCACAGAACACCCACCGTGCAATACCGGCACCTATAGATTGCGTGCGACAGCCGGGCAGACCCGACCGTCGCACGCCTCAACATGCCGTATTCACTTGTGCAGGAGCACTACCCTACGCGCGGATAACCTTGTCGACGTTTTGCAGCTGCAGCTCGTCGCCATCCTGACCCTCGATGCGCACGTTCTGCAGGTCGAGGACTTTCACGTTCTGCGCGATGATGCCCTGGCGCACCATGGGCTCCACGCCGCAGGCCATGGCCGGCACAAAGGGCTCGGCATCGGCGGCAAAGGTCACATGGACATCCTGGAACGTCAGGCGCGTCACCTTGCTCTCGGGAAGGCCCGTGATATAGGCCGCGGCCGCATGGCAGTTGGTGGCCTCGATATCGCAAAACGTCGTGGCGCCAAAGCCGGGCGTACGGTCGTCGACGGGCAGCGCCTCGCGAGACTGAACGTAGTCGGTCTTACCGTCCTTGTCGCAGAAGTAGAACGAGTTGACCACGAAGGGCGTGAGCACCTTATCCATGCGAATGTGCTCGAAGGTGATGCCCTCGTTGACGGCGTCCTTGCCGCGTCCGCGGCGTGTCTTGACGCGCAGGCCGCGGTCGGTGCGCTCAAAGAGGCACTTGCTCACGGTGAGGTCCTTGATGCCGCCGGCGGCCTCGGATCCCAGCACCACGGCGCCGTGGCCGTCGTGCATGTAGCAGTGCGAGATCAGCACGTCGTGCGTGGCGGGACGGAGCTCGGGTTCAATGCCCAGTTTGCCGCTCTTGATGGCGATGCAGTCGTCGCCCACCGAGAACTGACATCCAAGGATGCGGACAAAACCGCAGCTCTCGGGATCGAAACCGTCGGTGTTGTGGGAGTTCTTGGGACCCTCGATGGACAGGCACAGGGCATCGACGTGCTCGCACAGAATGGGATGGATATTCCACGCCGGGCTGTTGCGCACGGTAAAGCCGGCAAGACTCACGTTTTCGCACTCGGACAGGAAGATCATGCGCGGGCGGGCGACCTCGCGGCCCTCCTCGGGACGGAAGATGTTCTTAAAGTCCTTGTTCCACCAGTTGTCCTCGGCAAAATCGGTCTGGCCGTCGATGGCGCCGCGGCCATAGATGCACACGTCGTGCACGCTCAGGCCCGTAAAGGTCGAACAGTAGGTCGAAAAGCTCTCGCCTTCCCAGCGGCCCAGGGGCAGCATGTCGGTGCCGGCATACCCGGCGCCCTCGTCGCCCGTGACCGTGCCCGGAATGTAGGCAAGCGCCGCGCGGTCGTGACGGGCCAGCAGCACCGCGCCCTCGGCAAGCTCGATGTTGATATTGCTCTTAAGGAAGAGGGACTTGATGCGGTAGTTGCCGGCGGGGATCAGCACGCGCCCGCCCTTGGGGCAGGCCATGATGGCAGCCTGAATGTTGGTGGTGTCATCGTGCTCGGCATCGCCCTTGGCTCCGCAGTCGCGAACGTTGATGGTAAAGGGCTCCGCCGGCGTGGTGACGCCTACGCTCAACTCGCGCTCGCCGCAGACAAAGCGGATCAGGTTGCGCTTGCCGGGGGTCAGGCCATCGACATAGGTCTCGACCGTATTCGTGGTACCGGCGGGCTCATCGTTGACAAAGATCTCCCACGTATCGGCACAGGTAAAGTAGCCGCCATCGTCGAGCTCGATAACAGCCGCGCGGGCATTGCGCCAGATAACGTTCGTCTCCATGGGTCTCTCCCTCAAATGTAATCAGAAGTTCATACTACTCGTTTTTAAAAAAGGGCCGTACCCGCCGGTGGATCTCCGGTGGCACGGCCCTGTGGTTTGGACGATGCGCCTGCCCTACTCGGCGGGAATTACGCTGCCGTCCTGGAAGCCAACATTGTTGTGGGCGAAGCAGTCCTCGTACTTAAAGCCGGAGAGCTCCTCGCAAAGCGCCTTGACCTCGGGCTTGACGTCGGCCATCTTGCCACCCTCCTTGACACGGTGGATCTCGTCGCAAAGGATGTCGCACTGCTCCTTGTCAATCTTGATGCCGCGGGCAAGGACGGCCGCGAGCAGGAAGAAGCCGGCGCAGCCGATGAGCATGTAGCCGCAGATGTACAGAGGCACGGTGGCGGGCTGGGTCACGGCGTCGCTGTTGCCGGCGGTCTGAATGAAGCCGGAGGCAGCAAGGACGATAGCCCATACGTTGACGGCAACAGCCTGGGCGATCTGCTGGCAGAGCTGCTGTGCGGAGCTGTAGATGCCCTCGCGACGACGCAGGGTGATGAGCTCATCGACATCGGGGATGTAGTTGAGCAGAACATCGGGCAGATACTGGAAGCCAACGTAGAAGAACTTCCAGATGGCGAAGATGATGGGGTAGGCGATCATGGCGATGGCGACCGTGGAGGTGCCGTTAATCTGACCAAAGGCGAAGTAGTTGTAGGCGATGATGCACGCGGCGCAACCGACGTTTGCCAGGTACCAAGACTTGTGGAAGCCCTTCTTGGCCATGAGGGCGACCCAGATGGCGGTGCAGACGATAGCGACAACCTTGCCGGGCATCTCCATCACGGACTCGTAGGACTTAGGAATCTGCAGACAGTAGACGATGAAGAAGGACAGGCACGCAGACCAGCAGGCAGCGGCGAGCTTCGTGGAGACCTGCGCATACAGGACCTTGCGGAAGGACTTGTTGCGGAAGGTAGAGATAACGTCGATGAAAAACTTCTTGATACCCTCGCCGACGCTCTCGATCTTCTCCTGAGCGACCTCCTCGGGGGTGTGCTCCCACGTGGACAGGTACACGCACAGCAGCGAGATTGCCATGACCGAAGCGTTAATCGTAGCAATAATGAAGTAGCTGAACGGGTTGGTCTCGCCGAAGGTGCCAAAGCCAAAGCCGACGAGTGCTGCCATCAGGAAGCCGGCGGCGTTACCAAAGAGGTGCTTGTAGCCGGTGAGGTACGTACGCTCCTTGAAGTCATCGGTCATCTCGATGGTAAGCGGCGACAGGTTGGCGGTGCAGAACGTGTACGCGACGTTGTAGATCAGGTACAACACAAAGTAGTACGGGAAACCAAACGGCGTAGCCACAAAGATGAGCGGCTCGGCGACCATCATCGGGATAGCCAGCAAAATCCAGAAACGTCGGCGGCCAAAGATGCGGCCGATCTTGGTAGCGTAGAAGTTATCGGCCACAAAGCCCATGAGCGGGCACAGAATGGCGTTGAGATAGATGGCGAACGAGCTGATCAGCGCAGCCTCGCCTGCGGACAGACCGCACTCCGTGGACAGGAACAGCACCATGTAGCTGTGCGTAAAGCTCAGGGCACCGGAGTTGAGCATGCCGCCCATACCAAAGCCCAAGCGCGTCCAGAATGTGATCTTGCGCTTTTTACCGATCTTGTTAGTCATCGAGCTCCCTCTCTTTTCTCGATTGTCTTGTAACAAGACATTGGAGTCCATACCGATGTCTGTCTGCATATCGCCCACTCGTAGGGTGAACGTTTAGCTAGATTATGCGCGATTGCGTATGATAGGTGAACGTTCACTTGTATATTATCCTTGAACGGTCGTTTTTTGCCGTTAAACGGACATCTGACTTGAAAAAAATCACGATTACATGGGTATTGAGTGGGTTTAAATTTGAGGTCGATTAGGTGAACGTTTATTGTTTTCGCCGCTCCCGTACCCTCAGGAAGACACGCCCGAACAGACAGAACAAACATGGCCCCGCCGGGAACACTCCCGACGGGGCCATGGTCAATAGCGCCCTATGCGAACCCATTTACCGCTACAGGCAGACGCCGTCCTTCCAGATGCTGATCTCGTGACAGCCGCGGCGCTCGGCACTCGTAAGCTTGCCGCTCGCCGTCTCTAGCACCAGCTGGTACAGGTCGTGGGCAGCCTCGTCGAGCGTACGCTCGCCCGTGGCGACCACGCCGGCGTTAAAGTCCATCCAGTTGGCCTTGTGGTCGCACAGACGCTGGTTGGTGAACACCTTGAGTGTAGGCGCCGGTGCGCCAAACGGCGTGCCGCGGCCGGTCGAGAACAGGATTACGTGGCAGCCGGCAGCCGTCAGGGCCGTGGTGGATACCATGTCGTTACCCGGGCCGCACAGCATGTTCAGGCCATGCTTGGTAGCCTGACCGGCATACGGCAGCACGTCGACGATGGGGGCAGATCCGCCCTTTTGCACGCAGCCGCAGCTCTTGTCCTCGAGCGTGGTAATGCCGCCATCCTTGTTGCCGGGGCTCGGGTTCTCATAGACGACCTCGCCGTGGCTGATAAAGTAGTCCTTAAAGCCGTTGAGCATGTCGGCAGCTGCGTTAAAGACGTCCTGGCTCTCACAGCGATCGAGCAGAATGCTCTCCGCGCCAAACATCTCGGGAACCTCGGTGAGCACCGACGTGCCGCCGCGGGCGACAACCATATCGCTCACGCGACCGATCGTGGGGTTGGCGGTAATGCCCGAAAGACCGTCAGAGCCGCCGCACTTAAGGCCAATGACCAGCTCGGAGGCAGGAATGGGCTCACGCTTGGCCTGCTTGGCCAGGTCGGCAAGCTCGGACAGGATCTTGTGACCCTCGACCTGCTCGTCGGCTACATCCTGGCAGGCGAGGAATCGAACGCGCTCGCGATCGAAGTCACCGAGCTCGTCGAGTACCTGCTGGTGCGTGCAGTTTTCGCAACCGAGGGACAGGAACAGCACACCCGCAGCGTTTGCGTGACGCGAGAGCGCCACCAGCAGACGGCGCGTCTGGGCATGGTCGGCACCGGTCTGCGAGCAGCCAAAGGGATGCGGGAAGTAGTAAACGCCCTCCAGCGAGCCCTCGACCAGATCCTGAGCCTGCTCGCACATGGCACGTGCGACCTCGTTGACGCAGCCGACCGTGGGAATGATCCACAGCTCGTTGCGCGTGGCGGCGCGGCCGTCAGCGCGGCGGAAGCCCATAAAGGTCTCGGGCTCAACCAGTTCAACGACCGGATGCGTCGGGTTGTAAGCGTACTCGACCTCGCCCGAAAGGTTGGTCTTGACGTTATGCGTATGAAGCCACTGACCGGGCTGGATGTCGCCCGTCACGTGACCGATAGGAAGACCGTACTTGACGACGTCTTCCCCCGCCGCAATGGCACGCACGGCCATCTTGTGGCCCTGCGGAATATCCTCCGCGGCAACGACCTCGCCCACCCCGGGAACCGCGACGGCGGTGCCCTTGGCAAGCGGCGACAGCGCGACGATCACGTTATCGGCCGGATTGATCTGGATAGTGTTCATTACAAATGGTCCTAACCCTACAGGTTGAGCAGAAGTCAGCGGGCGCCCGCCAGTTGCCCGGCGCGCGCACAGAAGGATTTAGGCCTGGGCGATGGCGAAGGCCTGCTTGGCGCCCTCGGCGCGCACAACGGCAAGCGCGTTGACGACAAACTCCTCAAGGCCGGCGATCTGCGTAAGGTCCTCGCCCCACATCTGCTCGTTGCTGAGCACGTCGTGCACCAGCTCGGCATCGTCTGCACCGGCGTGGGCGGCGTAGAAGTCGAGCACGAAGGCATCGTCCTGAGCGGTGTACTCGGTGCCGTCGGCGCGGCGCAGGTGCAGGCCGTCACCCTCGCGAGCAACGAGCTCCTGCGTATAGAAGGCAATGAGCGTAGCGAGGCTCGTCGCCAGGCACTTGGGCAGGTTGCCGGTCTCGGCAACATAGTCCTTGAGCGTGGGCAGGTCGCGAGCACGCCATTTGGCGGTTGAGTTGAGGCAAATGGAGAGCAGCGCGTGGTCGATAAACGGGTTGTCGAAGCGGTTCTCGACGGCGGCAGCAAAGGCCTTGCAGTCCTCGACGTCCAGGTCGGCGGCAAGCGTCGGGATGACCTCGTCGTAGAGCATGGTGTTCATGAAGCCACGGACGGTCTCGTCGTGCATGCAATCGCGCACGATGTCAAAGCCGGCAACCCAGGAGCCCGGAACAAAGGCGGTGTGGGCGCCGTTGAGGATGCGGACCTTGCGCTTCTTGTACGGGGTGACATCGGGGGTCACAAAGACACCCGGCAGGCCGGCCTTCACGAAGGGAAGCTTCTCGGCAAGCGACTCGTCGCCCTGGATGCCCCACATCTGGAAGGGCTCGCGCACGGCCAGGAAGGGATCCTCGTAGCCCAGGCGTTCGGCCACGGCAGCGACCTCCTTGGGGTCGCGGATGCGGCCGGGGACGATAGTGTCGACGAGCGTGGTGCAGACGGTGCAGTCGTTGGCCATCCACTGCGCAAACTCGTCCTCCCAGCCCCAGTCGCTCACGTACTGGTTCATGATGCGCAGCAGCTCCTCGCCATTATGGTCGATGAGCTCGCAGGCGAGCACGATGACGCCCGGCTTGCCGGCGGCCCAGCGGGTGTGGAGCACCTGGGCAAGCTTGGCGGGGAAGCTCGCGGGCGGCATGTCGTCGGCCTTGCAAGACGGATCGTAGGCAATGCCGGCCTCGGTGGTGTTGGAGACGATAATCTCCAAATCGTCGGAGACGGCGACCTCCATCATGGCGCGGTAGTCGTCCTCGCGATACGGATTGAGGCAGCGGCTGCAGGCGCTGATCACACGAGACTCGTCGACCGTGTTGCCGTTCTCCTTGCCGCGCACCAGCACGGTGTACAGGTCGTCCTGGGCATTGATGCCATCGGCAAAGCCAAAGGCGCCACTGATGGGCTGCACCATGACAACCTTGCCGTTCCAGCCGCTTGCCTCGTTGCCCATGTCAAAGAAGCGGTCGACAAAGGCGCGCAGGAAATTGCCCTCGCCAAACTGCAAAACCTTCTCGGGCGCGTCCTTGGGCAGCAGGTAGCCCTTGTAGCCGATCTTCTCGAGCGTCTCGTAGCTGATGTTCTCCATCTATGTCTCTCCTTAGATAGCCGTTAGCGTGCAGGCAAAACGGGGGCGCCGCGTGTGGCAACGGCGCTCCCGAGTTCGGTGTGATTCGATGCGGGTTTAGGCCTCGACGGTATCCAGGTCAAAGCCAAAGTAGCGGACCGCGTTGTTGTAGCTGATGTCGCGCACGATGGCTCCCAGCAGCTCCATGTCGGCCGGATACTTGCCCTGCTCGACCCACTCGCCGATCACGCCGCACAGCACGCGACGGAAGTACTCGTGACGCGGGTAGGACAGGAAGGAGCGGGAATCGGTAAGCATGCCCACAAAGTTGCCCAGCACGCCCTCGTTAGCCAGAGCCGTGAGCTGCTCGCGCATACCGATCTCGTTGTCGTTGAACCACCAGGCAGAGCCGTTCTGGATCTTACCGGCGGTCGGAGCCTCCTGGAAGCAGCCCATCACGGTATCGATCATGGTGTTGTCGATGGGGTTCAGGCTGTACAGAATGGTCTTGGGCAGACCCGTGGCCTCCTGGATGGAGTTGAGGAAATCGGCCAGCTGGTCGGACGGCGTGTAGTTGGAGATGCAGTCGTAGCCGGTATCGGGACCGAGCTTGGCGAACATAGCGCGGTTGTTGTCACGCTTGCAGCCAAAGTGCAGCTGCATGGCCCAGCCAAGGCGGACATACTCGCCGGCGACGAACTGCATAAAGGCCGTCTTGTACTTGAGGACCTCGTCCTCGGTAAGCGGCTCGGCGGCAAGGCCCTTGGCAAAGATGGCCTCGATCTCGTCGGCGGTAGCCGGAGCGTACATAACGTAGTCGAGCGCGTGGTCGGAAGCGCGGCAGCCCAGCTCATGGGCGACGTCGTAGCGCTTGGAGATGGCGGCCTTCATGCCCTCGAAGTCGCTGATCTCAATGCCGGCAACCTCGGAGAGATGCTTGCAGTAGTCGGCGAACTCCTGGCCACGCTCGATGCGCAGGGCGGCATCGGGACGCATGGCGGGAACGACCTGAACGTCAAAACTGTCGTCGGCGGCAATCTTCTTGTGCCACTCAAAGCTGTCGGCGGGGTCGTCGGTAGTGCAAATCATGCGGACGTTGGACTGCTTGATGAGGTTGCGGCAGGTAAAGCTGGCCTCGGCGAGCTTGGCGTTGGCAAGGTCCCAGACCTCCTGAGCGGTTTTGCCGTTCAGGACGCCCTCGTAGCCAAAGTAACGCTTAAGCTCCAGGTGGCTCCACTCAAAGACGGGGTTGCCCACGCAACGGCCCAGGGTCTCGGCCCACTTCTGAAACTTCTCGCGAGCAGGGGCATCGCCGGTAATGAAGCGCTCGTCGACGCCGTTGGCACGCATCAGGCGCCACTTGTAGTGGTCACCGCCCAGCCAAACCTCGGTGATGTTCTCAAAACGCTTGTCGTCCCAGATCTCCTTGGGAGAAATGTGGCAGTGGTAGTCGACGATGGGCATGCCCTCGGCAAAGTTGTGGAACAGCTCCTCGCCGGTCTTGGTGCTCAGCAGGAAATCCTGATCGTCCATGAAGTTTTTCATCAAACAACCCCTTTGTTGGCGGAGCGGGCGCACGATGCGCTCGTTATCCTCTAGGTGAACGTTCACTATACTAATTCATTGCGACTTAAAAGGTGAACGTTCACCTAACCACCATGGGGTGAACGGTCGATTTTGTCCGTTCAACGGTTGTTGGAGCCGTGACACGCATGCATTGCGGATGGACTAACGTCCCCGAACACCGAACCTGGGCGTTTTTGCTCAGGTGGGTCATGTCTCGGCGTACATTTTTGGGAATATTCAGCATCGGGGCGTACTGCGCACCGTCCTCGACGCCCTATTTGATGCGCATATCGCGCCCGATCGGCATAAAAAAGTGCCTCCGATGGCGATTTACGCCATCGGAGG
>CAJMNK010000049.1 GCA_905214905.1 uncultured bacterium
GACGCTACTGGCAACTCTATCGCTTGAAAGAATTATTCCTCAAACACCGCCAACCGGAAACTCCCGTTGGGTACATCCGCCAAGCCGGACGTGAAGAACAAGAAATTAAGATCACGACACTACATGATTTCAACCCGGAAGAAATCGATATGTTCACGATCGTGATCATTGGAAACTCTCAGTCCTACACGTGGAATGACAAGATCATCACTCCCCGCGGTTACTACCGGGAACAATCGACCGAGAACGTCGGTATCGGACAAGAAATCATGATGCGCAGTTTCCGTACCATCGAATCCGAACTAAAGGACAAAAACATCCCCCTCGGCCGTAAATGGGCGCTGTTACACGCTATCCACACCACTGCCGACTTCTCGTACGCCGATTCCCTCGTGTTCACCCATGACGCCGCGCACTGTGCGCTCGACGCACTGCGCGCAGGGGCCACGGTGCTCACCGACACGAACATGGCGCTCGCAGGCATAAGCAAGCCCGCGCTCGAGAAGCTCGGCTGCAAGGCCGTGTGCTTCATGGCCGACCCTGATGTCGCCGCGGCTGCGCGCGCCGCGGGCACGACTCGCGCCGTTGCGAGCATGGACAAAGCTTGCGGCATCGAGGGTCCGCTCATCGTGGCCGTCGGCAACGCTCCCACAGCACTTCTGCGCCTCGCCGAGCTCATGGACGCGGGGAAGATCGCGCCCGCGCTCGTCGTTGGGGTGCCGGTCGGGTTTGTGAACGTGGTCGAGGCGAAAGAGGAGCTACTCGCACGACGCGTTCCGGCCATCGTCGCGAGGGGTCGCAAGGGCGGTTCGACCGTGGCGGCCGCCATTATGAACGCGCTGCTCTACCAGATCACGCGCACAGGCGGCCCGAAGTGACGGCCCCCGCATCCGCGCTGGCGCTGCGCATCTTCGCCGGCACCACCGAGGGCCGCCTTCTGTGCGAATGGGCGAGCAGGGCGGGCATCCCCGCCCGTGCCTACGCGGCAACCGAGTACGGAGGCGAGCTTTTGGGCGAGCTTCCGGGCATCGAGGTGCATGCGGGCAGGCTCGACGAGGCTGACATGGAGCGCGAGCTTTCCGGCGCGCGCATCGTTGTCGACGCCACGCACCCCTTCGCTACGCTCGCAAGCGGCAACATCCGGGCCGCTTCGCTCGCCGTGGGTGCACGATGCCTGCGCCTTGCGCGCCCGGTCGAGGCGCTGCCCAAAGGCGTCGTGCCGGTCGCGTCGATCGCCTGCGCGGCGCGCTTTCTCTCCGAGAACCCGGGTCGCGCGCTTCTCACGACGGGGAGCAAGGAGCTTGCTCCCTACACGAGCGTCGCCGATTTCGCGGAGCGCTTCTTCGTGCGTGTGCTCCCGCTGCCCGGTGCTATAACGAAGTGCATCGACGCGGGGTTTTCGCCGTCGCACGTCATCGGCATGCAGGGGCCCTTCACCCGCGAGCTCAACGAGGCGATGCTTCGGCAGGTGGGCGCCCAGTGGCTTGTGACTAAGGACTCGGGAACCGTAGGCGGCACGGCCGAGAAGCTCGCCGCCGCGCGCGACGTGGGAGCGCGCTGCATCGTGGTCACCCGTCCCGCCGAGGGAAGCGGGGCCCTTTCGCTTCGGGAAGTGGAAGACGCGCTCTTACGGGAGTTCGCGCGCTAGGCGCTTGCCGCGCCTAGCGCGCCCTCCCGCCCGCGAGGAGGAGCGTCCCGAGCAAGCTCGACCCGTACAAGCCCGTCATCCATCAATAGCTCGAGGACGACGCCCAGAACTGGCGCAAACAGCCCTTCAATAAGTTGCGGTGAAATAGTGTCTGTTTTTGCTGCTAGATAGCATATTCAGTCCCTAATTCACCGCAACTTGTTGGTGGTGGCTTACTGGTAGCGTAGGCACTCCACCGGGTTGAGCTTTGCCGCGCGGCGAGCGGGGTAGAAGCCAAAGATTACGCCGATGCCGACGGAGACGCCGAAGGCCAGCAGCACCGTGGCGATTGAAAAGCTCGGTGTGATCTCCCCACTGGCACCGAGCTCGTTGAGAACCCCTGATCCTGCGGCAAACATCGCGAGGCCCCAGGCCAGCAGATAGCCAATCAGGACACCCAGCAGGCCACCGGTGACGCACAGCGCCGAGGACTCGGCCAAAAACTGCGCGGTGATATCGCGGCGACTGGCGCCCAAGGCACGGCGAATACCGATCTCGCGGATGCGCTCAGTCACGTTGGTAAGCATCATATTCATAATGCCGATTCCGCCGACAAGCAGTGAGATACTGGCGACAGCGCCCATGATGAGCGAGAAGGCGCCCATAAACGAGTTGAGTGCATCGATGGCGCTTTTCATGGAGGTCGCCGATACGCTGTCGTACTCATCATCCTCCGAGATGCCCTTCATCGCGCGCACCTTAGACTCGATGGTCTTGCAGAGCTCGTCCATGTCTGTGCCCTCGGCGGCAAGTGCCGTCACGCTGGGAAATGAAGGATTCTCGTCGCCAAACAGGCCGGAGATGGTTTCGCGTGGCATATACAGCGTGAGCGAGCCCATGGAGTCGCTGCCGCCATCAATCACGCCTACAATCTGCACCTCGCCGTTGGACACCTTGATGGTTTTCCCCAGTGCGTCCTGTTCGTTGCCGTAAAGCTGATCGGCGCCGCCGCGGCTGATGAGCGCCACGCGCGAGCCTGCCTTTGACTCGACATCGGTGTAGGTGCGCCCCGCAACGAGCTTGCTGGCCCCCACGGCGTCGAGCATGTCGCTATCGACACCCTGTGCCATGACGGTATAGTTTTTATCGCCGGTCTTGTACTCGGTATACGCACTGTCGACAATGCCGATCTGCTCTATCTGCGGCACCAGTTTATGAAGCTTCTCGATGTCCGACTCGGTGAGTTCTTGCGACGAATAGATTTGCACCATGCGCGCCGCATTGAGGCCCAGACTGTTAATCAGGCTGTTTTGGATGCCGCCGATGAGCGAAGTCATGGCGATAACCGAGGCGATGCCGATGACAATACCCAGGATGGTGAGCAGGCTGCGCCCCTTGTTGGCCTCGAGCGAGTGAAGGGCTTCCTGGATGAGATCGCGGGCGCTCATGCCACCACTCCTTTCGGCGGGTTGGCGGAGGCGGAAATCATGGGCAGGCTATCTACGGCGCTGCGCAGGGTCCGCGGTGCATGTGGAATATACGCGCCGTCGTGAATGCGACCGTCGCGGATGGTCACGGCACGGTCGGCCTCGGCGGCGATGCCGGGGTCGTGTGTGATAAGCACGATGGTTTTGCCGCGCTTCTGGAGCTTATGGAAGGTCTCCATCACAAGCGCTCCGGTAGCGGAGTCCAGGTTTCCCGTCGGCTCGTCGGCCAGAATGATGGGCGGGTCATTGACGAGGGCGCGCGCGATGGCGACGCGCTGCATCTGGCCGCCCGAGAGCTCAGATATGCGGTGGTCCCAGTGGTCGACGGGCAGCGTGACGGCCTGCAGCGCGTGCACGGCGCGCATTTCACGCTGGCTACGGGGCACGTTAGTGTATGCCAGCGGCAGCATGACGTTTTCGATAACCGACAGGCGCGGCAGCAGGTTGAAGCTCTGAAAGACAAAGCCGATGCTCAGGGCGCGGACTTCGGTGAGCTCGTCATCATCGAGCTCGGCCACGTTGAGGCCCTGCAGGTAGTAGTCGCCCGCCGTCGGCTTATCCAGGCAGCCCAGGATGTTCATGAGCGTTGATTTGCCCGAGCCCGAGGGGCCAGTGATAGCGACGAATTCGCCGGGATTTACCGCCAGGCTCACGTTGTGCAAGATATGGGCGCAACCCGCCTCGCTCTCAAAGATGCGATGCACGTTGCGAATGTCGATGACGGGGCGCATTACATGCCCTCGTCGGCAGACATACTGCCCGAATCCGCGCTGAAGCCGCCGTCAGCCGTTGCGTCCGCTCCGGTGTCCATGACGAGGGTGTCGCCATCGCGCAGCTTGGTAACCGGCACGTTGGGGTTGATCTCGTTGCCCTGGTCGTCGCGCTTGACCTGCGTCTTGCCGACTACGGCTTCGTTGTCGTTTTGCGTCACGACGGCCACCTTCACGCGATGGGTTTGCTTGCCCTCGTCATCGGTTGCCACGTTGACGTAATAGTGTTCGCCGTCTTCGGTCATGAGCGCCATCGTCGGCACCATCACCACGTTGTCGAGCTGCTCGGTCACCACCGATACCTCGGCCGTCATGCCCGGCTTCAGGCGCGCGTCGGGCGTCTCGATGAGGATGTCGACGTTAAAGGTTACGTTGCCGCCGCCACCGTTGGCGGCGTCGGAGTTTGCCACCGACGCGATGGCCGTAACGGTTCCCTGGCTCACGATATCGGGAAACGCGGGATACGTGACGTTGGCGCTCTGCCCAACGGCGATCTTGGCGATGTCCTTTTCGCCCACCTGCACGGTCACCTTCATCTTAGATAGGTCGGCGATCTGCATGCACTGCTTGCCGCCGCTCGTATCGCTTTCGCCCATGATCATGCCGCCTGTTACCGTGGCGCCCACCTTGGCGTTGAGCTCCACGATACTGCCCGAGCTCGGGGCTGTGACCGTACGGCTGGCGGCCTTGGCGTTCGCCTGGTCGAGGTTTGCCTGGGCCGATGCGAGGCTGCGCTGCGCGGCCGATACGGCGTTCGTGTCCGCCGATGCGGCGGAGATGCCAGCTGCTGCGGAAGCTCCATCGACGTCCGTCGTTGGGGTGGCCTGCGCGACAGCTGCGGCTTTCTGCGCGCTGGCGAGGTCTTCCTGAGCGGCTGTAACTGCACGCTGCGCCTCGGCAACGTTGCGTTCGAGCTCGTCGTTTTTAATGGTCATAAGCACGTCGCCCTCGTTGACGGATTGGCCTGCCTGCACGTTGATCGAATCGACCGTGCCGTCAACAGAAGGGGAGACCACTGAGGACGAAATGGGTTTGAGCTGGCCTTTCGCTTCGACCGTTGTGCTAAACGTGCCCTCGGTCACCATGTCGGTCGCAGGCCCGCTATCGCCCTGTGGCTGCGCATTGATAACCAGGGTTGCGACAATGGCAATGAGCGCGATGGCACCCACGATGCCGGCGGCAATGCCGCGTCGAATCAGCTTTTTGCGTCGACGTTCGGCACGTTTTGCCTTGAGCTTGGCATATGCCTCTTCATCGGAAATCTCGGCCGCATCGTTCGTGCGTCCGCTCTCCTCGTCGGCATGTACGTCTGTGATCAGAGGAAGCGTTTCGGTGGCACCTTCGGGCGTGTGCTCGGTATTATCCGGGCCCGGGGTGATCGTGGGGACATTCGGCATAGCGTCTCCTTTATAGAAAGAACCTCGATAAGTATATGCGCCCACCGGTTGGGACGGGCGCATAGGACGGTTGCTTTCGGAACTGTTAGATTGGTCGCAGCGGTTCCACGTTGTAGGAATGTGCGCGTTGCATTACGAGTGGACAACCACGCACAGCCCGACTTTGATGCAGTCGTGAAGTGCCTTGGCGTCGGCCAGGCGCAGGTTGATGCAGCCGTGGCTGCCGCACCACTTGTAGGAGTTGGGGTCGTCGAAGCTCTTGTCGTTTTGCCACGTTGCATCGTGGAAGCCGACCATGTTTCCCTCAAACGGCATCCAATAGCTGACCGGGCTCTCGTATTTTGGCTTGCCGGTCTCAGGGTCCTTGGCACCGATGAGCTTGCTGGCGCCATCGTTGCTGTTAATCTGCCATACGCCCTCGGGGGTGGCGTCCTCTCCCGGCTTGCCGGAGATAAAGTTGGCCTCCCACACGATGTTGCCGCTCTCGTCGTAGTAGCGCGCGTGCTGCTCGGATAGATCGACATCGACGTATGCCTTCCAGTCGGGCTCTCCCTTTGCGGTAAAGGTGTCGGCCTTCTGGGAGTACTTGATCTCGATTTCGCCGGTCTGTTTGTTGTTAATGGCGTCCTCGACCTGCTTGGCGAGCGAGCTGCTGTCGATGGACCAACCAAAGTCGCCGCCTTCGACGGCGCACTGCTTGCCATCGGCGCGCGTCCACCAGCGAGTGGAGCCCACGGTGTTAAAGCCGTTGGCGAGCTCGGCTGCCCAGCTGCTGATCTGCGACGTATCGAGTGTGGGGTTGGCCGGATCGGCAAAGCTGATCCACTGCAACACGGAGCTGCCATCAACCTTGCCGGCATCCTCGCCGTTGAGCTTGAGGGTCACGTTGACGCCCAGGAAGTTGTTGGCGGCATCGCATGCGGCCTGAATCTGATCATCGGTCAGCGTTCCATTGAGCGGCTCATAGGCATCGTTGCCGAGCTTGGAAAGGTCTACGGTCTCGGACAGCGAGGAAAGCTCGAGCTCGGCATACTTAATGACATGCTCGCGGTCGAGTTTTTCGTTGGAGCGCGCCTTCTCGACGGTAAACTTGCCGGCCTGCTCGTCATAGGAGCTATTGGCTTCGAACGTGCCCGAACGCCCCTCGTTAAACTCGTCGATGGCGGCGCCCAGATCCTCCTCAAACTTCTTTTGGTCAAAAGTGTCGGAGAGCATGGACAGGTCGACGTCTTGATCAAGATCGGCTTCGTTGGAGGTAGCGGTTGTTTTGGTCTTGCCGCTTAAGGATTCCACAAGGCGGACCGGCCATACTAAGGCTTCGTTGTGGCTGATGATCTCTTTTGCGGCAGCTTCGCCGTCGACGATGGGCTCATCGGACTCGGGCTGATACGTCCAGCTAAAGTCATCGCCTGTCACGGTGAGCTTATAGTGCTTCCATGCCGAGTTGACCTTGGTGGCGGCAGACGAAGCGTTGGAGAACGAGACGTCGACGCCGGCGATGGTGGTGTTGGGGTAGGCTAGCTGGGAAAACGCAACAACGCCTACGATATAGACAATGATGATAAGACCCAGGACGACAAAGAGCGTCGTCTTTTTGCCCGACTTATTGTTCTCGGCGGGTTTGCGTGCGGGGCCGCGATCGCCTCGAGCGTGTGTAGGGGGCTGCTTGGGTGCATTGCCGTTTGCCTGGCGCTGCTGACGTGGCTGACGCTGCTGGTTCGGGCGTTGGGAAGCGTTTGCCGCACCACGTTGCTGACCGTGACTCGGCGCGATAGGACGCGGCGACTGAATGCCACCGGTGTGCCTACTCGGCTGCTGCGGATCGGGAATCAGTTGAGTTCGATCGTTTTGCGACATCGTATGCATATCCTTCGAATTTCGCCTTATAGCTCATCGTGTTTTTACTGGGCTTGCATTATAGCGATTGCCCTGCTGTTTGTGGTACGGAAACGGTGGCATTCAAAAGAGGTGGGACATTTGTCCCACCTTTGAGTCGTCCTTTGTTGCTATCCGCACACACCGCATTTTGCGCAGGCCGAAAGTGCGGCCGGAGCCTGCGCGATGCCGCCCTTTGCCGTCTCGCGCAGCGTGGCCGGCAGTGCGTGGCCCACCGAGAGCATGACATGTGCCATCTGGTCAAACGGCACCAGGCTCTTGATGCCGGCGAGGGCGAGTTGTGCCGAGCTAAAGGCCGCTGCCACGCCGATGGCATTGCGGTTTTGGCAGGGCACCTCCACGAGGCCACCGACGGGGTCACAAACGAGGCCCAGCAGGTTACTCAGCGCGATGGAACTGGCGTCGAGCGCCTGCTCGGGCGTGCCGCCGAGCATCTGCACCAGCGCGGCGGCAGCCATGGCGGCGGCGCTTCCCACCTCGGCCTGGCAGCCGCCCTCGGCGCCGGCAACGCAGGCGCTCGTGGTGAGGTTGAGGCCGATGGCGGCTGCGCAGTAGAGCGCGTCCATGACCTGTTCGTCATCGAGCTGCAGGTGGTCGGCGAGCGCCAGCACGCAGCCGGGCACGACACCCGCGGAGCCCGCCGTGGGGGCGGCGACGATCACTCCCATCGTGGCGGAGCGCTCGAGCACGGCCATCGCGCGGGCCACGGCGTCGGTTTGAACGGTGCCCATCAGACTCGTGCTCAAATCGTTGCGGCCGGTGGCATCGACAAGCTTGGCCTCGCCGCCGATAAGCCCGCCGAGTGAGCGCTGCGGATTGACGATGGGGGCCGTGGTTTCCTCGCGCATGACGTCGAGCACGCGGCGCATGGCAGCGACGGCGTGGGCCTCGCCGGTCAGACGCGCCTCGCGCAGGGCCATAACGGCGCCGATGCTGAGTCCCAGTTCCTCGCACGCATCGAGCAGCTGCTCGCCGTCGTCGAAGATTTCCTTTGCTGAGACGCCGGGGGAGAGCGACGAGGCAGAACCGGGGAGCTCGATAAAGGTCGCGTAATCGACATTGTCGAGCTTGCGCAGCATAGGGACGACGGTGTCGTCGGGGGCGCCATCGGTCTCAAAGACGGAGTAGGCCTGACCGCCCACCTCGGTGCGGTAGGTGCGGCAGAAGGCGATGTTCACGTGTGCGTATGCGAGCAGGTTCGTGAGCGCGGCGAGCACGCCGGGAACATCTTGGTGCGCCACGAAGAGCGTGGAGTACATACCCGAGATGTCAACGCCGACGCCGTTAATGCGGCTGATGCGCATCTTGCCGCCGCCCAGACTCTCGCCGCGGACCTGTGCCGTAGCGCCCGTGTCGTCGACCATGTCGATGTCGACGGTGTTGGGGTGGATGGAGGCGTCATCGCCCTTAATTTCAAAGTGATATTCGAGGCCCTGCTGACGTGCAAGGTCGAAGGCCTGCTTGATGTTCTCGTCGTCGGTGTCGAGGCCTAGGATGCCCGCGACGAGCGCGCGATCGGTGCCGTGGCCACGGTAGGTGTGGGCGAAGGAGTTCCACAGGCCAAAGGTGGCCTTGGTGATGCGGCCTTCCAACAGGCTGGCGGCAACTTGGGCGCAGCGCAGGGCGCCGGCGGTGTGCGATGAGCTGGGGCCGACCATGACGGGGCCCAAGATCTCGAATGCCGAGGTCGTAGCTAGTGTTTGCGGCTTGCCTGCCATGGGTGCTCCTGTTCTATCCCGTCGTCCCGAGGGACGGGGCATAAGGTCGCCTGCTCGGGCAGTCCTGACTCGCACGGAGAGCACATTAAGTGCTCTCCGGCTCGTGCGGAACTCGCGATCGACCTTATGCCCCGCCCCTCGGGACTAAGGATACATGGTTGGAGTTGCTAGATGGCAAAATTCATTAGCTGGGGACGTGTCTTACCTTGCTTATCGAGACATCTTCCCCACCGTTTATATAAAAAAGAAGTACCGGTTGGGGCCGGTACTTCTTTTGGTGCGTCGATATTAGGTTGCAGCTTTTGCTGCTGGCTTACAGGCTGCAGGCTGCTTTTAGTTCTTCGACTCGATCGGTTTTCTCCCAGGTGAAGTCGGCGTCTTCGCGGCCGAAGTGACCGTAGGCTGCCGTCTTTTCGTAGATGGGGCGACGCAGGTCTAGGTCGCGGATGATTGCGCCCGGGCGCAGGTCGAAGGTCTTCTCTACGGCTTCAACGATCTTGTCCTCGGCAACATGCGCGGTACCGAAGGTGTCGACCATGATTGAAAGGGGCTTGGAAACGCCGATGGCGTAGGCAAGCTCGACCTCGCAGCGGTCGGCCAGACCGGCGGCGACCACGTTCTTGGCGACCCAGCGCGCGGCATACGCGGCGGAGCGGTCGACCTTGGTGCAGTCCTTGCCGCTAAAGGCACCACCGCCGTGACGGCCGTAGCCGCCATAGGTGTCGACGATGATCTTGCGGCCGGTGAGGCCCGTGTCGCCCATGGGGCCGCCCACGACAAAGCGACCGGTGGGGTTCACGTAGATGTCCGCGTTGTCCCACGGCATGTTCTCGGCGGCCATGACCGGGGTGATAACGTGCTCGATGAGGTCGGCCTTGATCTTGCCCATGTCCTCGATCTCGGCGGCGTGCTGCGTGGAGATGACGATGGTCGTGACCTCGACGGGCTTGCCTTCCTCATAGCGCACGGTGACCTGGGTCTTGCCGTCGGGACGCAGATAGGGCAGGGTACCGTCGTGACGCACGGCGGCCAGGCGCTCGGCCAGGCGGCTTGCCAGGTAGTGCGGCATGGGCATGAGGGTCTTGGTCTCGTTGGAGGCATAACCGAACATCATGCCCTGGTCGCCGGCACCGATCAGGTCGATCGGGTCGGTGGTAGCGCCGGTCTGGGTCTCGAAGGACTCGTCAACGCCCTGGGCGATATCGGGCGACTGCTCGTGGATGAGGCTCATAACGCCGCAGGTGTCGCAGTCAAAACCGAACTTGGCACGGTTGTAGCCAATGCGGCGGATAACGCCGCGGGCGATTTCCTGAACGTCGACGTAGGCCTGGGTGCGAATCTCGCCGGCGACGATGACGGTGCCGGTGGTCACGAGGGTCTCGCAGGCGCAGCGGACGTTCTCCACGTTGGCAGGCACGCCGTTGGGGGCGATGTAGCCCTGCTCCTGGAGCTCTATTTCTTTGGCGAGGATTGCGTCGAGGACGGCGTCGCTGATCTGGTCAGCGATCTTATCGGGATGACCTTCGGTCACCGACTCCGACGTAAAAACAAAGGACCCGTGTTGGGGCGGGATGGAACGAAGTTCTTCTGACATGATTGTCCTTTCAAAAACGTGTCCCGGCGACCGTTACCATTCCGCCGGGCTCTCTATGTAAGGGCACATCATAGCGCGTAAATCAAACATTCACACCCTTTCCGCACCTACTCATTGGGGACAGACTTAAATGAGTAGCCTTAAACTAAGAATGTCCCCAACGACTGGTCATTTAAGTCTGTCCCCAATGAGTGGGTCGGTGCCCTTTGTGCGGAGGTTGCTTTGATGCTTTATACTGATGCGGTTAGACATCCATCCTGCAATCGAGGAGATTTCCATGGCATCAGACGTTCGCGTCCGCTTTGCACCCTCACCGACGGGCAAGCTGCACATCGGCGGCGCCCGCACCGCTATCTATAACTGGGCTTTTGCCCGTGCAAACGGCGGCACGTTCATCCTGCGCATCGACGACACCGACCCCACCCGCTCCACCGACGAGAACACGCAGATCATTCTGCGCGCCATGCGTTGGCTGGGCCTGGACTGGGACGAGGGTCCCGAGGTGGGCGGCGACTTTGGCCCCTACGCCCAGACTGAGCGCCTGGACCTGTACAAGCAGGCCGCCCAGAAGCTTTGGGACGAGGGTAAGGCCTATCCCTGCTTCTGCACCAAGGAGCAGCTCGACGCCGACCGCAAGGCCGCCCAGGAGCGTAAGGACCCCTTCCAGGGCTATCAGCGCCGCTGCCGCGATCTGGATCCCGAGGATGCCCGCCGCCGCATCGAGGCCGGCGAGCCCTACGTCCTGCGCATCAAGGTGCCCGAGGACCGCGGCGACGTCGTCATCCACGATGCCGTCCACGGCGAGGTGACCTTCGACGCCAAGGAGCTCGACGACTTTGTCATCTTCCGCTCCGACGGCACGCCCACCTATAACTTTGCGACCGTCGTTGACGACGCCATGATGAAGATCACCCATGTCATCCGCGGCGATGACCACCTCTCCAACACCCCGCGCCAGGTTATGGTCTACGAGGCCCTCGGCGCGCCCGTGCCCACGTTCGCCCACATCTCCATGATCTTGGGTGCCGACGGCAAAAAGCTTTCCAAGCGCCACGGCGCCACCTCGGTGGAGGAGTACCGCGACGCCGGTTACCTGTCCGACGCCTTCGTCAACTACCTGGCGCTGCTCGGCTGGTCGCTCGACGGCGAGACCACAATTATCCCGCGCGATGTCCTGGCCAGCAAGTTCTCGCTCGACCGCATCTCCAAGAACCCGGCGACCTTCGACCCCAAAAAGCTCGACTGGGTCAATGCCGAGTACATCAACGGCATGTCCGACGCGCAGTTTGCCGACGAGATCATGGTCCCCGAACTACACGAGGCAGGCCTCATCGAGGGTAACGTCGAGTACGGCGAGGATTGGATTGATGCGCTTGCCGCCATCGTCAAGCCGCGCACCAAGATGCCGGCCGACGCCGTGACCGTCGCCGCTCCCATCTTTGCTACGGCCGAGACGCTCGAGTATGACGAGAAATCCGTTAACAAGGGCCTGGCCAAGGAGGGTATGGGTTCCATTCTGGACGCCGCCAAGGCCGCGCTCGAGGGTGTGGGCGAGTGGACTGCCGCGAACATCGACGCCGCGCTTGAGCCGCTGCCCGAGCAGATGGATCTTAAGAAGCGCGTGGTGTTCCAGGCCGTGCGCGTCGCTGTCTGCGGCAACATGGTGAGCCCTCCGCTGGGTGAGACCATGGCGCTCGTCGGCCGCGACGACTGCCTGGCGCGTATCGACCGCGCCCGCACGATGGCGCTGTAATCGCTGCGTAAACGTTTGTATCCGAGCCCCGTTCACCCGAGCGGGGCTCTTGTTTCTGTACCGATGAGTGGGTTGCTGGGACAAAATAATCAGTAGTGTTTGTCCCATATTCGAGCGACGCAACATGCTCGACACTCGTATCGGCCATGGGACAAACACTACTGATTATTTTGTCCCACCCCTTTCAGGTCCGTTCGTTAGAGGTGGTGTATGGCTCAACAACTGTCGCTGTTTGGTTCGCCGGAACTGGAGGAGACTCCGGCGAAGCCCGTGCCTGCCGCTGCCTTGGCTCAGCCTAAGCCTGCACCTGAGCCCATCGCCGCCTACGCGAGCGTGGTCCTCGACATCCCCACCCGTGCGCTGTCGGAACCGTTTGCTTACGGCATCCCTGAGTCCCTTGCTAATGAGGCCCAGATCGGGTCTACGGTCCTGGTCCACTTTGGTAACCGTGCGGCCGCAGGCTATATCGTCGACATTGCGCCTGAGCTGGGCGACCTACAGGGCAACAACGCCCTCGACCCTTCGCGCATCAAGCCCATCGAGGCTATCCTCAGTAAACCGCTCTTTACCGCCGAGGCTGCCCGTATCGCACGCTGGATGAGCCGCGAGTATGTCGCGACGCTTTCCGAGTGCCTGCGCCTGTTTTTGCCCCCGGGTGGCCGCCCGCGTGTGGTCAAGGGCGACGACGGCGCATGGTCGGTTGAGCGCCCCGCCGTCAAGCCTATTCAAAACCGCTGGGTCATGCTCACGCCCGAGGGCTTCGACTATTCGCCGCCCAAGACCGCCGTGCGCCAGCGCCAGCTCATCGAGGCGCTCCAGTGCGGACCGGTCACGACGCGCGATCTCAACCTGCTCTACAACAGCATGTCGGCGACCATCAAGGCGCTCGAAAAGCGTGGCGTCGTGGTGGTGGAGGAGCGCCGTGCGTGGCGTGGCTGCAGCGAGCAGACCACGCTGTCCTCGGCAAGCGGTAAGGCGCCGGTCTCCCTTACCAACGGTCAGCAACAGGCACTCGCGCAGATTGAGCGCGCCCGTCTGGACGCCCATGGCGACGTGGTGCTGGTTGACGGCGTCACCGGCTCCGGCAAAACCGAGGTGTACCTCTCCGCCATCGAGCGTGTGCTCGCAGCCGGCCGTTCGGCCTGCGTGCTGGTGCCCGAGATCTCGCTGACGGCTCAGACCGTCGGTCGTTTTCGCTCGCGCTTTGGCGAGACGGTCGCCGTGTTCCATTCACGCCTTTCGGCCGGCGAGCGCCTGGACCAGTGGGATATGGTCGCCAGCGGTGCCGCGCGCGTGGTCGTGGGCGCCCGCTCGGCGCTCTTTTGCCCGCTCAGCGACTTGGGCCTCATCATCATCGACGAGGAGCACGAGACCAGCTACAAGCAGGGCTCCAGTCCGCGCTACCACGCGCGCGAGGTGGCAGCCGAGATGGCGCGTCGCTATCGCTGCCCGCTCGTGTTGGGCTCGGCCACGCCTTCTGCCGAAGCGCTCGACCGCTGCCGCCGCGGCACGTTCAACGGCGCCACCTGGACTCGTGTCGAGATGCCCGAGCGCCCGGGTCACGCGGTCCTGCCTACGGTACGTATTGCCGACCTGCGCCGCGAGTTTTCTCACGGCAGCCGTTCCATGTTCTCAAAGCCGCTGATGGAAGGCTTGGAGCGTGTGGTCGAGAGCCGCGAGAAGGCCGTGCTTCTGCATAACCGCCGTGGCTTTGCGCCGTTTTTGATGTGCCGCGAATGCGGCTGCGTGCCCACCTGCAACCACTGTTCCACAGCGCTCACGTACCACGAGCGCACGCACACGCTGCAGTGCCACACCTGCGGATCGTCCTGGCGCGTGCAGCCCTATCCGGCCCCTACGAGTCGCTGTCCCAAATGCGGCAGTCGCTACCTGGCAAAAATGGGCCTTGGTACTCAGCAGATCGAGGACGCACTGCACCAGATGCTTCCCGAGGATGTCGCCATTATTCGCATGGATGCCGATTCCACGCGCGGCAAGGATGCGCACAAAAAGCTGCTCGAGCAGTTCGATGCGGCCGATTGCGCCGTGTTGCTGGGCACCCAAATGATCGCAAAGGGTCTCGACTTTCCCGAGGTCACGCTCGTGGGCGTGGTTAATGCCGACTTCGCCCTCAAGCTGCCGGACTTCCGCGCAGGGGAGCGCGCCTACGATCTGCTGGAGCAGGTTGCGGGCCGCGCCGGCCGCGGCGATCGCCCCGGTGAGGTGATCATTCAGACCTACCTGCCCGAGGATCCGGTCATTCGCGCCGTCGCTGAGCATGACCGTTCGATCTTTACCGACTACGACCTGAATCAGCGCCGCGACGCGCTGTACCCGCCGTTTGTTCGCCTGGTCAACATTTTGGTGTGGTCGGCGAACCGAGACGACGCGCAGGACTACATCGGGCACATTGCAAAGCTGCTTAAGCGTCGTTGGCATGCCGCCGCGCCCGACTTTTTGCGGGCGGGGAGTGCCGTGCCGCAGGTGCTGGGCCCGGCTTCGTGTGTAATTGAGAGAGCTAAGGACCGTTACCGCTTCCATCTGCTTGTGAAGTCGCCGGTAGGGTACCATGTCTCTGATGATATCGACGCCTGCCTCAAAGAGACGGGCTCCGTGCGCGGCGTGAGCGTAAGCGTTGACGTCGACGCCTATGATTTGATGTAACAAACCGAAAGGATGGCCATGGAAGCCAACGGAATCATACTGTCCCCTGACCCTCGTCTGCGCCAGGAGTGTGCCGTCATCGAGGAAATCACCCCTGCGATTGAGGCGCTTGCCGAGAAGATGAAGAAGATGATGTTCGAGAACGGTGGTTGCGGCCTGGCTGCTCCGCAGATCGGCGAGCTTATTCAGCTCGTCACCATCGACTGCGACTACAGCGACAAGAACGACTACGATCCGTACGTGCTCATCAACCCTGTTATTGTTGAGCAGAGCGACCATCTGGTGCCGTTTAGCGAGGGCTGCCTGTCCATTCCTGGCATAAGCTGCGAGATCGAGCGTCCCGACCATGTCGTCGTCGAGGCGTACGACTTGGACGCAAACCTGATTCGCTATGAGGCTTCGGGCGACCTGTTCTGCGTATGCCTGCAGCACGAGATTGATCACCTGCATGGCAACACCATGTTCGAGCGACTGAAGCCGATGCAGAGGATCAAGGCAGTCAAGGAGTACCAGGACGCCCTGGCCCGCGGCGCTCGACCGGGCGAGACGGAGTAGGTCCCACCGTCCCCTTCCGCCGCAGGGCTTAGGTTTTGCTCCATGCTCAAACAGTCCTGCTCGCACGAAGAGCAC
>CAJMNK010000050.1 GCA_905214905.1 uncultured bacterium
CTGGAAAACGCTTCGCGTTTCCTCAGCTCCGCACCCTTGCGGGTTCGAATCCCTCCGCTTGCCCACAAGAAAGCGCCCTGGGCCGTTATGGGCTTAGGGCGCTCAGTTTTAATGGCTGGGACGGAGGGATTCGAACCCCCAACAGCCGGCACCAAAAACCGGAGTTCTACCGTTGAACTACGTCCCAATGTTTGGCGTTGCCCAAAAGCAACTCGTCTAGTTTACCTAATCTGCGAGGGCATCGCAAACGCCGTCGAGTAGGCGTACGGCGAGGGTCTGCGCGTCGCTGGCCGTAAAGGTGCCGTTGTAACGCGTCATGCCGGTGAGCTCGATGCGAATTCGTGCCGGCTTTTGCTGTGCGGCGACATTGGCGGTACGGATGCGCTGGGCCAGGTTGTGGCACTCGGCGAGGGCGATCGTGGCGCGCGGGGCGGCGTCTGCAGGCAACTCGTCGCTTGCGATCTCGAGCACCAGGTCGACATCGGTCGGAACCTCGGAATCGCAAAGCATCATGCCGCTGCTGTCGGTCGTCGCCGTGGCGATGTTCCACATGCGCGATGCTACGCTGCGCGCGATAGGGTCCTCGCCGATGACGGCAATCTGGAAACGCTCGAGCACGTTGGCGGCGCGCGCAAAACCGATGCGAGACTCGGCTTCGGTGACCGAGGGCTTGCCCTCCCACACATGGTGCAGGCGGTTGATGTAGGCGTAGGTGTCCTGGAAGGCCATGCCGTCGGCAAACAGGCCGACATTTTCCTGGAACTGCTGCAGGGCGGCCTCGGTATGCGGACCAAAGTAGCCGTCGTCTTCGCCACAGGCAAAGCCCAAAACGTTGAGAGCGCGCTGCAGGGCCTGCACATCGGCGCCATGGAAATTGGGCATGCGCAGATACAGGGTGCGGTCGCCCAGCTTATACGAGGCGTCGACCAGGGCGCTCCAACAGGGGATATCGACGGCATGACCGGCAGCAAGGCCGCTGTCGAGCCTGAAGGTGCTGACGGCCTGCTCGGTGGTGGTGCCAAAGCGCTTGTCGACAACCTCGGCGTCATCGATTGTATAGCCGAGCTGCAGAAGGCGGGACTGGACGTCCTCGACGGCTGCTCCCTGCATGCCCGTGGTAATAGGTTCCATGAACGAACCCCTTTCGGCGTACCATTCGTACTATTTTGAGCGTGTGTCGGATAGACAACGCGAGACAATTTATAAACATGCACTCAATAGTGTAGCAACTTGTACCCAAACTCGCTGCCCACAGGTTTTATGACCCCCGCTAGTTAAGACGCTCCACAAAGAAATCTGCCATTGAGAGGAAGAGCTCGCGCGCATGCGGGTCGAGCTCGACGCCTTCGATAGCGGCCTTGGCCTTAGCGGTCAGGTCGAGCGCATAGGTGTGGGCGTAATCGATGGAGCCGGTCTCCTGGAAGATCTCCACGGCGCGTGCGAGCTGCGCAGGGTCCTCGGTGCCCGAGGAAAGGATTGCCTCGATCTCGTCGTGATAGCGCTCGTCTGACAGGGCATGCACGGCAACGAGGGTGCGCTTGCCCTCGGTGATATCGGTGCGGAAGTCCTTGTTGGCGGCCTCCTTGGTGCCGATCAAGTTGAGCAGGTCGTCTTGAATCTGGAAGGCAAGGCCCGTGTGCAGCCCAAAGGCGCGCAGTGCCTCAATCTGCTCTTCGCTGCCGCCGCCGATAATGGCTCCGGCGGCAAGCGGCGTCGCTCCGCTGTAGTACGCGGTCTTGTGCGTCGCCATGTCCAGATAATCGTCGACCGAAATGTCAAAGCGCTCGTCGCGGACCCAGCCCAGGTCGAGCGCTTGGCCCTCGATGGTACGGACGATCATCTCGGTAAGCTCGTGGAGCACGTGAAGCTTCACGTCTGCGTTGAGTGTGGGGTCGTCGAGAACCGTCTTGGTGACCATGGTGAGCGCCAGGTCACCGCAGTTGATGGCAAGACCGGTGCCCTCGGTAAGGTGCATGCAGGGCTTGCCGCGACGAATCTGCCCGTTGTCGGCGATGTCGTCGTGGATGAGTGCGCCCGACTGAAAGTGCTCGATGGCCGCCGCTGCGCTGCGGGCGCTCTCAAAGCTGCCGCCTACCGCAGTGGCGGCGAGCATGCAGATGAGCGGGCGGTGGCGCTTGCCAGCGTTTGCCGTAAATGCCGAGAGCGGGGTATACAGGTAGCGCTCGATATCGGCGGAAGTCGCCTGTCCGTCAAAGAACGTGGCCAGATAGTCGTTAATCTGGTCAAAGTGCTGGGCTAAAAAGCTGGTAAACGGACTGGACACGGGTTCTCGCATTCTTTGATAGGTTGCATCGTTGCATTATGCAGACAACATATTGCCACATTAGGGCGTCGAGCGCGGCGGTTGAAGACGATTGGTCCATGCGGCCGCAAGTGCGGTAGGGGCTTGGCTAGATAAGCCCAAAGTGTTCGAGCGCGGTGACGACGCCGTCGTGGTCGATGCTGTCGGTGACATAGTCGGCCTTTTCCTTGAGGAAGTCCGGCGCATTGCCCATGGCGATACCGACATCGACGGCGTTCATCAGCGAGACGTCATTGCTGGCGTCGCCGATGCCGTATACGGTTCCGTGGTGGGGGTCGAGAGCGTCGAGTACGGACTGGATACCCTCGCGCTTGGTACATTCGCGAGGCGAAATCTCGGTCACTTCGAGCTCGAGCTCGTTAAAGCAGAGCAGCGGCTCAAACGTTTGATCCTGAGCGATGCGGTTGGCAAGCGACGTGGACATTAAGATCTTGTAGGCGCTGTAATGTTGCAGCTGCGTAATTGCATCGCCCACGGTGCGGGCATATCCGGGGGCGTCGGGCGCATCGGCACCCATGCGAACGACGCCATTGAGTCCCTCAAAACGAATCACTTCGTCCGATTGCTCAAGAATGGGAGCAAGACGCTGCAGCATACCGGGCGTCATCGCCAAATCGCGGATCACGTGTCCCTCAAGTTCGACATAGCCACCCGCGAGGCAGACGATGCCGGTCCAGGGCAGCTCGAGCAGCTTTGGATGGATGCAGCTCAGCGTGCGCCCTGTGCAGATAAACGCCATATTGCCCTTGGCGACAAAATCACGGATGGCTTGCGAGACCGCTTCATTGGGATAGGGGGAGAGGTCTCGCTCGCTCTCGGGAAGCTCTTGTGCCACTCGAGGGTCTTGCCAGGCGAGTGTTCCGTCGATATCGAAGAAGCAGATATCGCCGCGCTTATGGGCTGCGCTGGCGGCAGGGGAGGCCGAGGTGGTGGGCACAAATCCCGGCTCGAGGCCCATGATCTGGTCAAAATGCTCTTTAACGCGGGGAACGGAGATGCCAATAATCACCTGGGCGGTCTTGCCCGTAATGATGAGGCCCTTGGCGCCCACCGCGACAAACGACGCATTATCTGCAACGATGGAAGGGTCTGCGACCTCGACGCGCAGGCGCGTGGCGCAGTTGGTTGCGCCCACGATATTGCCAACGCCACCTAAAAGCTGAATTACCCGCTCAGCGAGGACGTGATCTTGATCGGATTGAATACTGACCTCGCCATTGGGAGATTGCTCTTTGGCAAAGCCGCTTCCCGTTAAACGATCGATTGCCGCGCGATTGGAGACATGATCCTCGCGGCCCGGCGTCTTAAGGTCATAGACCAAGATGAGTGCTCGAAAACTAACAAAAAAGATGAGGCTAAAGGCAAGACCGATACCGAGCGCCAAAAGGTAGGAGCCGGCATGCATTCGCATGAGTGGGATGAAGTTGAAGGCCGTCATTTCCATGAGACCGCCCGAGAAGATGCCGACGATACCGAAGAAGTTCATGGTCATGGCAAGGCAGGAGGATAGGACGGCGTAGAGCAAAAAGAGTCCAGGATAGGTGAACATAAAGAGAAACTCGAGCGGCTCGGTGACGCCGCAGACCACCGAGGCGACGATGGCGGGCAAAAGGATGACTTTAAGGCCGGCGCGGCGTTCGGGTTTGGCGGTGAAATAGAATGCTGCCGCGATGGCGGGAAGGCCAAAGAGCTTGCCCCAGCCGGTGGCGGTAAAACCTGCCCAGGGCGCAAGTTCATTTAAAGGGCGCGTGCTATGGGAGAGAATGGGGAGCAGGTTGGTCCACGTGGCGTAAATACCGTCGTGAATGACCAGATTGTCGTAATAGATGGGCATATAGAGCAGATGGTGCAGCCCCATGGGCTCGAGCGCTCGCTCCAAAAACACAAAGATGCCCACGCCGAAGGGGCCGACGCCCGCAAGTGCGTGGCGCAGCGTTTCGGTCACAGCGTATGCGAAGGGCACGATGGCGGCCGAGATGGCGGCAAGGGCAAACACGGCAAAAAAGCTGATGAGGTAGACCAGCGAGGAACCCGAGAAGGTGCCGAGCCAATCGGGAACCTTGGCATCGTAGAAACGGTCATGGATGGCGACGACGGTTGCCGATACCGCCAGCGGGCCGATAATGCCGGTGTCGAGCGTCTTGATGCCGTCGATGACGGTGATACCGCTGGCGGGGGTCAAAGATGATGGGTACTTAAGCCCAAGGTTGTCGCCGCTCAGCTTAATGATCTCGCTCAAAAAGAAGCAATAGGCAAAATAGGCCACGAGTGCCTCGAGGCAGCAGCGCGCCGGTTGCTTTTGGGCAAGGCCGATAGGCAGCGCTACGGCAAAAAGGAGCGGGAGACGTTTAAAGACCGTCCACGAGCCGCGCTGGATGATGGTCCAGAAAACGTACCAAGGGGTTCCGTATACGGCGAGATCGCCGACGATGTCTACGGTCGTGGCGAGAGCGGAGATGCCGACCATGAGGCCTGATATAGAAAACAGCATGGCGGGCGCGAACATGGCTCCGCCAAAGCGTTGGATTTTCTGCAGCATAATATGCCTTCCGGATGCAACATGCTGTGCGAGCAAGAACGTTTAAACAATGAACTCATTGTAGAGGACTGGCTGCTTGCCGCATTGACGGTTTTGATTCGGTCCGATTTGGGTTTCGGGGGAACCGTCGACGGTAAATAATCCGTACTTTACCGATAATCGGTTTAAACAACTTTAAGAAATGCTATCGTGCCTAGCCATACATATTCATTAGAGGTGAAATCATGCCAAAAGCGATTTACGAAGGAATCTACCGCGAGATCCGTTCGCGCATCATCAACGGGACCTATGCGTTTCAGGAGATGCTGCCAACCGAAGCCGAGCTGACCGCGGAGTTTGGCTGCACGCGCAATACCGTTCGACGCGCCTTGAGCATGCTGGCCGACCAGATGTTTGTGCAGCCTATACACGGTAAGGGCGTGCGCGTTATTTGGCTTAAGGGCGAAACCGACATGCTGGGCGCACTCGAAGAGGTTGAGTCGTTTGGCGAGTTCGCAAAACGCAACAATGCCGTCGCATCGACCGAGGTCAAGTCTTTTGAACATTTGATTTGCACTGAGCAACTCTCTCGTCGCCTGGGCTTTAAGGTGGGCGAGGAGCTGATTCGCGTCGTGCGTGTCCGAAGCCTCAACGGCAGCGCGCGCCAAGTGGACCATGGCTACTTTTTGGCGTCGATCGCCAAGGGCCTGACCCCCGAGATCGCGGCGGATTCTATCTACGGCTATCTGGAGCACAAGCGCGGCGTCAAAGTGATGGCGAGCCGTCGTACGGTGAGTGTCGAGCTCGCCAACGATGAGGACTGCAGCTATCTGGACCTTGGCAAGTACAACTGCGTCGCCGTCATGGAGAGCCAGTCGTACACCTCGGACGGCATTTTGTTCGAGGTCACGCATGCCCGCACGCATCCCGAGATCTTCCACTACCGCGTCAACTCCAAGCGATAGCCGGCTAGCTCGCAGCCTGACGAGACTCATGCCCTCAAAGCGAAAACGCCCGGTCAAACCGACGATGCATCGGCTTGATCGGGCGTTTTCTCTGCATTCGATAATAAATAATTGTTTATACAAAACTTGTCAAGTATCAAGTCGAAATTACCGTTCACCGAAGTTTTTCTACCGCTCTAGTAATACTTGTTCAAACAACTAGCCAAATAGCGTATTGTACAAGTCAGCAAAAGGGGCAAAGTCCCCGAGCCAATCTCCGAAGGCGGCGGCAAAGGGTGCCGCCACGGTGTGAAAGGGTGGATTGTAATGAAGAACGAAATGAGCAGAAGGCAGTTCCTGGGCTTTGCTGGTTCCGCGGCTGCGGTTCTTGGTCTGGGCCTCGTGGGCTGCGGTGGTTCTGCCGGCTCTGGCTCCTCTGCTTCTGGTGACGCTGCCGAGGTCTACTTCCTCCAGTTCAAGCCCGAGGTCGACAAGGAGTGGAAGGAGATCGCCAAGGCGTACAAGAAGGAGAAGGGCGTCGAGGTCAAGATCGTGACCGCCGCCTCCAACACCTACGAGGAGAAGCTCAAGTCCGAGATGTCCAAGAGCTCCGCTCCGACGCTGTTCCAGGTCAACGGCCCCACCGGCCTTAAGAACTGGAAGGACTACTGCGCCGATCTTTCCGACACCAAGCTCCGCGGCGAGCTCATTGACGACTCCCTGGCGCTGCAGTCCGACGGCAAGGATCTGGGTATCGACTGGGTTCAGGAGAGCTACGGCATCATCTACAACAAGGAGCTCCTCGAGAAGGCCGGCTACAAGGCCGAGGACATCAACTCCTTCGACAAGCTGAAGGCTTGCGCCGATGACATCCAGGCCCGCAAGGACGAGCTCGGCGTTGACGGTGCCTTCACTTCCGCCGGCATGGATGACTCTTCCAGCTGGCGCTACACCACCCACCTCGCCAACCTCCCGCTCTACTACGAGTTCGAGAAGGAGCACAACCAGGAGGACGACGAGATCAAGGGCGAGTATCTCGACAACTTTAAGCAGATCTTCGACCTGTATATCACCGACTCCACCTGCGATCCTTCGCAGCTTGCCTCCAAGACCGGTGACGACGCCACCAACGAGTTCGCAACCGGTAAGGCCGTTTTCTACCAGAACGGCTCTTGGGCCTACGCCGACCTCACCAAGGCCGGTATGACCGACGACCAGCTCGGCATGCTGCCGATCTACATCGGCGTCGACGGCGAGGAGAACCAGGGCCTGTGCTCCGGCGGCGAGAACTACTGGTGCGTCAGCTCCCAGGCTTCCGAGGATGCCCAGAAGGCCACCGAGGACTTCATGTATTGGTGCGTCACTTCTGACACCGCCACCAGCATCATCGCTGACAAGATGGGTCTGACCGCCCCGTTCAAGAGCGCTAAGGAGACCACCAACGTCTTCTCGCAGCAGGCCGTTGCTATGGCCAAGGACGGCAAGAAGACCGTTGCTTGGGACTTCGTTTACATCCCCTCTGAGGAGTGGAAGAAGAACCTCAAGCAGGCTCTCATCGCTTATGCTGCCGACAACACCAAGTGGGACGGCGTCAAGAACGCCTTCGTCGATGGCTGGAAGACCGAGAAGGCTGCTTCCGAGTAAGCAGTTGCTGCCCAAGCTATCTGATTAGCGACAGGGGGCGGGCAGACGTAGGTTTGCCCGCCCCCTGCATATTGAAAGGACCCTTCTATGGGCAAAGCACTCAAACGCTGGTGGCCGCTCTTTATGCTGCCCACGTGCCTGGCGTTTATGATCGGGTTCGTGATTCCCTTTATCCAGGGTTTCTATCTCTCGTTCTGCCAGTTTATTACCATCAATAACGCGCACTTTGTCGGTATCGAGAACTACGTGCGCGCGCTGTCCGATCCGCAGTTCTCCACGTCGTTCTTCTTTACGGTGGCGTTTGCCTTCCTGTCGACGGTGCTCATCAACGTGATCGCGCTGGCCATTGCTCAGGCGCTCACTCGCAAGGCGCTCAAGGGCACCAACATCTTCCGTACGATTTTCTTTATGCCTAACCTGATTGGCGGCATTGTACTGGGTTACATTTGGCAGATTCTGATCAACTGCCTGCTCTCCAACGTGGGTGCCCAGCTTATCGCCCTCAACTCCGCCGCTGGCTTCTGGGGCCTTATCATCCTGACCCTGTGGCAACAGGTCGGCTACATGATGATCATCTACATCGCCGGTCTGCAGTCCATCCCGTCTGACTACATTGAGGCCGCCAAGGTCGATGGCGCTACGGCATGGCAGACGTTTTGGAAGGTTAAGATCCCCAACCTGATGCCGACCATCACCATCTGCCTGTTCCTGTCCATCACCAACGGCTTTAAGCTGTTCGACCAGAACCTTGCCCTTACCGGTGGCGCCCCGGCGCACTCCACCGAGATGCTCGCCCTGAACATCTACAACACGTTCTATTCGCGTGCTGGCATCGCATGGCAGGGCATCGGTCAGGCCAAGGCAGTTATCTTCTGCATCCTGGTTGTCGCTATTTCTATGATCCAGCTTAAGGCCACGAGGTCCAAGGAGGTGCAGCAGTAATGAAACGCGATAAGGCTATCAACCGCGCGCTCTCGATCTTCTTTACGATTCTGTCGCTCGCATGGATCTACCCCGTGTTCATGATTGCGCTCAATTCCTTTAAGAAAGCGACCGCAATCAGCACCACCACGGCGTTCGATCTGCTCACGCCCGAGACGTTCAACGGCCTCGCAAACTACGTGCACGCTCTGAACGAGCAGGGCTTTGCCTCGGCGTTTATGTACTCGCTCATCATCACGGTCACGTCGGTCGTGCTGATTCTGGTGTGCTGCTCCATGTGCGCTTGGTACGTGGTGCGCGTCAACAGCAAGATCTCGAACTTCTTCTATTACCTGTTCGTCTTCTCGATGGTCGTACCGTTCCAGATGCTCATGTTCACGCTGTCCAACCTCGCGGACCGCATCGGCTTTAACACGCCGTTTAACATCTGCTTCATCTACCTTGGTTTTGGCGCGGGCCTCGCGGTCTTTATGTTCGCCGGCTTCGTCAAGAACATCCCGCTCGAGATTGAGGAAGCGGCCATGATTGACGGCTGCAACCCGGTTCAGGTGTTCTTTAAGATCGTTCTCCCCATCATGAAGCCCACCTATCTTTCGGTCGGCATCCTCGAGACCATGTGGGTCTGGAACGACTACCTGCTGCCCTACCTTACGCTCGACTCCACCAAGTACAAGACCATTCCTATTTTGATCCAGTACTTCCGCGGCGGCTATGGCCACGTCGAGCTCGGCCCCATGATGGCCTGCATCATGATGGTCGTTGTCCCCATCGTCATCATGTACATCTTCTGCCAGAAGTACATCATCGACGGTGTGGTGGCAGGTGCCGTCAAGGGCTGATGCCGTAACTGTTTTGCAAGTTTTGGCGGCGCCCCTCAGCGCGGCGCCGCGTATCGAAAGGTAGAGACATGGCCGAGATCGTTCTCAAACATGTTCAGAAGGTGTATCCCAACAACGAGTCAAAAAAGAAGGGCTTCTTTGGCAAAAAGAAGAAGACCGAGGAGAAGAAGCACAACCTCAAGGTTACCGAGGACGGTGTGCTCGCTGTAGAGGACTTCAACCTCACCGTTCACGACCAGGAGTTCATCGTCCTCGTTGGCCCTTCTGGCTGCGGTAAGTCCACGACGATGCGCATGGTCGCCGGCCTGGAGGACATCACCTCCGGCGATGTGTTCATCGATGGCAAGCGCGTCAACGACGTGGCGCCCAAGGACCGCGACATCGCCATGGTGTTCCAGAGCTATGCTCTGTACCCCAATATGACGGTGTACGAGAACATGGCGTTTACGCTTGAGCTCAAGAAGGTCCCCAAGGACGAGATCGACCGCAAGGTTCGCTCCGCTGCCGAGATCCTGGGTATTACCGAGTACCTCGACCGTAAGCCCAAGGCGCTCTCTGGCGGCCAGCGCCAGCGCGTCGCCATCGGCCGCGCCATCGTGCGTGACCCCAAGGTCTTCCTGATGGACGAGCCGCTGTCCAACCTGGATGCCAAGCTTCGTAACCAGATGCGCGCCGAGCTCATTAAGCTGCGTCACGAGATCAAGGGCACCTTCATCTACGTTACCCACGACCAGACCGAGGCTATGACCCTCGGCGACCGCATCGTGGTCATGAAGGACGGCGTCGTCCAGCAGATCGCCACGCCGCAGGAGGTCTTCAACCATCCCGCGAACATCTTCGTCGCCGGCTTCATCGGCGTGCCGCAGATGAACTTCTTCGATGCCCAGCTGGTGCGCTCGGGCAACGGCTTTACTGTCAAGACCGAGGATATGAACGTGGCGCTCGCCCCGGAGACCTGCGCTCAGCTTGCTCTCAACTGGGACGGCGGCGACGTGAAGGAGATCACGGCCGGCGTGCGTCCCGAGCAGATTCTGCTTGCCGACAAGGGCGAGGAGGGTGCGCTCCAGGGCACCGTCGAGGTGACCGAGCTCATGGGCTCGACCGAGCATGTCCACGTGACCGCTCCCGACGGCCAGTTTGTCCTGATTATCCCCGTCGTCGACCTCGAGGCCAAGGGCGCGCTCAAGGCTGGCGACCCCATCTGGTTCAAGTTCGAGAAGAACGCGACTCATCTCTTCGATAAGGTGTCTGGCAAGAACCTTATCTAGGCCCGGTGCATCCAGGCCCTCCCTTTGGGCGACTGCGGCTTTGCCATCCTTTTGCCGCGGTCACATATAAGGCTCCCCTCCCGTCCACTGGGCGAGAGGGGAGCCTTTCTTTGTGTTGGGACTGTCTGACCGGTCGTTTGTCTCGATCTGTAACGGATAGGGCCGATTTCGGACGTTAGATGTTACAGATCGAGGCGGTTCCGCTGAGCTAACCATTTCATCTAAATCTGTAACACCAAAGGCGAATTTCACCTGCTAGATGTTACAGATTGAGATAAACCCAAGGGGAGGGGCCGGTATGTCTCAATCTGTAACAGCTGGGACCGTTTTGGTTGAGTAGTTGTTATGGATCGAGATTGTTTGGCCGAGTCGGATCACAGGGTAACGTGCGAGCACAAAAAACGGAGCCGCGTTGCCGTGGCTCCGTTTTCAAGAGGATGGGCGATGAAACCGAATTAGCTCAGGTGCCAGATCTCGTCGTTGTACTGGGAGATCGTGCGGTCGGACGAGAAGGTGCCGGCGTTGGCGATGTTGATCAGCGCCTTGCGCATCCAAGCGTCCTGGTCCTCGTAGTCGGCCAGCACGCGCTCCTTGGTCTGGATGTACTCCTCAATGTCGAGTAGAGCCATAAACCAGTCCTTGCCCATGATGTCGTCGTGCAGGCGCTGCAGGCGCTCGGCGTTGCCGGTCGCCATAAAGGCGGGGTTGGTGATGAAGTCCACCAGCAGCTTGATGCCGGGCTTGCGGTAGAGCGCGCCGGCGTCATAGGTGCCGTCGGCGTAGAGCTGCTCGACCTGCTTGGACGAGGCGCCAAAGGTATAGATGTTCTCGTCGCCGACAAGCTCGGCAATCTCCACGTTGGCACCGTCGAGCGTGCACAGGGTCAAAGCGCCGTTGAGCATGAACTTCATGTTGGAGGTGCCGCTCGCCTCCTTGGAGGCCAGGCTGATCTGCTCGGAGATGTCAGCAGCGGGGATCACGCGCTCGGCAGCGGTGACGTTGTAGTTCTCGATCATGACAACCTGCAGGTAGGGAGCCACGTCGGGGTCGTTTGCAATCCACTGGGACAGCGTCAGGATCAGGTGAATGATGTCTTGGGCGATAGTGTAGGCAGGGGCCGCCTTGCCGCCAAAGATGATGGTGACGGGATGCTTAGGTCTGTTGCCGTTCTTGATATCGAGGTACTTCCAGATGATGTAGAGCGCGAGCATCTGCTGGCGCTTGTACTCGTGGATGCGCTTGACCTGGACGTCGATGATGGCGTTGGAGGGAATGGTCACGCCCTGCTCGAGCGCCATGAACTGGCGCATGATGGCCTTGGCCTCGGCCTTGGTGGCGGCCAGGCGCTCAAGAACATCTTTGTCGTCAACGAACTCGGCAAGCTTACTCAGGTCGCCGGTGCTGCGCCAATCGGTGCCGATCACATCGTCGAGCAGGCTGGCGAGCGCGGGGTTGGCGCCATGGATCCAACGGCGGAAGGTGATGCCGTTGGTCTTGTTGGAGAACTTCTCGGGGTAGATCTCGTAGAACGGATGAAGCTCGGTATCCTCCAGGATCTTGGTGTGCAGCGCGGCGACGCCGTTGATGGAGAAGCCAAAGTGGATGTCCATGTGGGCCATGTGGACGGTGTCGTATTCGTCGATGATGGCGACGCGTGGGTCGTCGTGCTCGGCCTTGGCGATCTCATCGAGCTTGACGATAATGTCGGCGATGGCAGGGGAGACCTTTTGCAGGCTGGCGAGCGGCCACTTCTCGAGGGCCTCGGCAAGAATCGTGTGGTTAGTGTAGGCGACCATGGACCGTACGATGGTCACGGCCTCGTCAAACTCGATGTCGTGCTCGGTGGTGAGCAGGCGAATGAGCTCGGGAATGACCATGGTGGGGTGCGTGTCATTGATCTGGACTACGGCGTAGTCGGCCAGGTCGTGCAAGTTGCTGCCGCGCTCGATGGCCTCGTCGATCAGGAGCTGGGCGGCGTTGCTCACCATGAAGTATTCCTGGTAGATGCGAAGCAGGCGGCCCTGCTCGTCGGAATCATCCGGATAGAGGAACAAGGTGAGGTTCTTGGCGATCTCGGTCTTGTCGAAGTCGATGGAGCTGCCGGGGACCAGGCCGTCGTCGACACTTGCCAGGTCGAACAGGCGTAGGCGGTTCTTGGTGGGCTGGCCATAACCGGGTACATCGATGTTGACGAGCTTGGAAGTAACGGCAAAATCACCGAACTCGACGGTGTAGGAGCGGTCGTCGTCGACTAGGATGTCCTGCTCACCGAGCCACTCGTCGGGGACGGCCTTCTGCTGGTTGTCGACAAAGCGCTGGCGGAACAGGCCGTAATGGTAGTTGAGGCCCACGCCATCGCCGGTCAAGCCCAGCGTGGCGATGGAATCCAGGAAGCATGCGGCCAGACGGCCCAGGCCGCCGTTGCCGAGCGACGGTTCGACCTCGAACTCCTCGATCTTGTTGAGGTCGTGGCCCGCGGCGGTGAGCTGGTCCTTAACCTCGTCATAGATGCCAAGGTCGATCATATTGTTGATGAGCAGCTTGCCGATCAAAAACTCGGCAGAGATGTAGTAGAGCTTTTTCTTGCCGTTGTTGAGAGGACAGGCGGCAGAGCGCTCCTGCACGAGCTTGGCCAGCAGCTTATAAATACGACGGTCATCGAGCTGCTCGAGCGAGGTGCCAAAGGACTGCTCGGCAAGATCCGCAAGATTGATACGGGGCATGTTTCCTCCTGTGATGGGTTGATTACATGTCAGAAATTCAAAAGAAGCCCGCGCGAGGGATTGGAGTGGCCTCGTGCGGGGAAAACGGACGCGTCCGCACGATGGGGTGGGGTCGGGCGCGGTGGCTCCTATTGGGGAAGCTCAATTTCGTCTTCCGACGGGATGCGGAAGTAGGTCTCGGTCCAGCCGGTGAGCTTGTGCTCGAGCTCGCGGGTGATGGCGCCATCGAGCATGCGCCAGGTCCAGTTGCCGCCCATGGTGGCGGGAGTGTTGATGCGCGCCTCGTTGCCCAGGTTGAGCAGGTCCTGCATGGTGTAGATGCAGGTATCGCTTACGCTGGCGGCGATGGCGCGGTTGAGTGCATCGGCCATGGGCTCGCCTGCCTGCTGGTGGGTGTACAGGGCCGCCTGCTCGCGCTGACGCGGGGTGGCCGTTCCCTCAAACCAACCGCGCGCCGTCTCGTTGTCGTGTGTGCCCACATAGGCGACGGTGTTGGCAATGTAGTTGTGCGGCAGGTAGTACGAGTTGGTGCCCTCAAAGGCGAACTGCAAGATCTTCATGCCGGGGAAGCCCGAGTTGTCGCGCATGTCGATGACGCCGGGGGTGAGGAAGCCCAGGTCTTCGGCGATGATGGGCAGCGTGCCGAGCTTTTCCTCGAGCGTCTTGAAGAACTTGAGGCCGGGGCCCTGCGTCCACGAACCGTAGGACGAATCGGGTGAGGAGAACGGCACCTCCCAATAGGCCTCGAAGCCGCGGAAGTGATCCAGGCGGATGACATCGTACATGTCGAGGGCGGCGCGGATACGGCCCTCCCACCAGGAGAAACCGTCGGCTTCCATGGCGTCCCAGTCGTAGATGGGATTGCCCCAGTACTGGCCGGTGGCCGAGAACTGGTCGGGCGGCGTGCCGGCGACACTCACAGGATTACCGGCGGCGTCGATCTTAAAGAGCTCGGGCGTGGCCCACATCTCGACGGAGTCGCGCGAGACATAGATGGGCAGGTCGCCGATGATGAGGATATCGCGCTCGTTGGCATAGGCCTTGAGGCGGCTCCACTGACGATTGAAGAAGTACTGCGTCATCTGGTGGTAGAGCATGCGCGCGGGATGGGCGGCGCAGACCTTGGCAGAAGCCTCGCCGCGGGTACGGAGCTCTGCGGGCCACTCCCAAAAGGCCTTGAGACCGCACTCCTCCTTGACGGTCATGAACTCGCAGTAGGGGATGAGCCAGTCTTCGTTTGCTTGGACAAAGTCGTCGAAGTCGGCCGGCTTGTCGGCGGCAAAGCGCTCGGCGGCGCGGTCGAGAATCTGACGACGGCCACCAAAGATGGCACCATAGTCGACATTGCTGGGGTCGGAGCCCAGGTACACGCCGTCGATATCGCACTGCTCCAGATAGCCGGCCTCGATAAGCTCGGCAAAGTCGATGAAATTGGGGTTGCCCGCACGGGCCGAGAACGACTGATAGGGCGAGTCGCCATAGCTCGTTGTCGTAAGGGGGAGAATCTGCCAGTAATGTTGTTTGCACGAGGCGAGGAAATCGACAAAGTCATAGGCGTTCCAGCCAAAGCCGCCGATACCGTAAGGTCCGGGCAATGACGAAACGGGCATCAGAACGCCGCTTGCACGCTCCATGGATGCACTCACCGTCCTTTTGAATAAGGGGCTGCGCCGTAGATGGATAGACGGCTCGTCCCGAGTTTCCATTGCTATTGTCCCTATTGTAGAACATGTTGTTTAAACATGTATAGAGAGAATGAAAAAGTTGCCGACTTTCGGTGAATGGTAGTGCGCCATAGACGATATGAGTTGAACATTGGGAGCTCCTCCCCTTGCGGCTCTTTTGTGGGTCGGGCGACAATGGTCGTCGTCATTAAAGACCGGCTGCCAGCCAGGTTGCAACAATGCAAGAAGGGTTCACATTCAGTTGGCCGTTGACACAAACAATCGCGCGAAGACCTCGTCTTCTTCGGTAAGTCCAGGCGCGGCAAGACGCGCATGGCAGTCGCCCTCACGATGCGCGCGGTCGCCGCGGACATGTCGGTCAGGTTCTGGCAGACCGCGCAGCTGGTTCTCGAGCTCGGCAACGCGAAGCGCAAGGGAACGCTGTCGAAACTGTTGAACGACGTGTCGCCCGCGAGGCTGCTCGTGCTCGACGAGTTCGTCTACGTCCCCTGCGACGTAGACGGTGCGAGGGTTCTCTACCAGGTCATTTCCGTCCATGTAGTGCTCGTAGGCCGCGGCGTCGTCGGGCTCGTCGAAGGAGAGGGACTCCGTCCAGTCCCAGTAGGCCCCCGTCCAGGCGCCCCTGCGCCTGCCGGCCGGC
>CAJMNK010000051.1 GCA_905214905.1 uncultured bacterium
GCTGCGCTGGTCGGTGTTGTAGAAGCCGCTGCCCTCAAACTTGATGCCGCTTGCCGAGAACGTTTTTGTCGCCGGAGCGCCGCAGCTCGGACACACGACCTCGGGGGTCTCGGACATGGGATGCTCAACCTCAAACACGTTGCCGCAACTCGAGCACTTGTAATCGTAGCGCGCCATAATACTTCCTTTTCAGCACAAAGCGGGCAGATCGCTCTGCCCGCATAAATTCAAACAGCTGTAACTGTACCCTATATCGGGGGTTTTATCACGCTTCGCCCCAGAATCTATGGGTGTTGCGCAGGAGCTGTGCAGTTTTGCCCTCAGCGGCCGCAACGTCTGCCTCATCGGCCTGCCAGGTCCAGTTGCCCGTGGCGACACCCGGCACGTTCATGCGCGCGTCGTCGCTAAGCCCCAGGACATCCTGCAGCGGCATCATCACCAGGGGAGCATTGCTTGCGAGCGCGTCGCCCATCAGCTTGGCCGCCACCTCAACACCGCTCGGCTCGTCGCCGCCAGCAAAGGAGCGCGTGCACCAACCGGCGAGTGTCGACGTATCGTGCGTCGAGGTGTATAGAATCTTGCCCGGCGTTGGATGCACGCCGCAGCGAACGTCGTAATCGCTAAACTCCAGCACGTCCATGCCGGGGAAGCCGCAGGTCGAAGCCATGGCGCGAACACCGGGCGTCAGGTAGCCTAGGTCCTCGGCGATAAAGTTGAGCGGACCCAGCTCGTCAAAGGCGGTTTGGAACAGGTCCTTGCCCGGACCCGCCAGCCAGCGGCCGTCGGCGCAGGCCTTGCCTGCGGGAATGCTAAAGTAGCTGTGGAAGCCCAGGAAGTGGTCCAGGCGCACACGGTCGTAGAGCGAGAACGCGCGACGCAGGCGGTCCATCCACCAGCGGTAGCCGTTCTGCTTCATGTGGTCCCAGCGGAACGTCGGGTTGCCCCACACCTGGCCCTCGGGCGCAAAGTTATCGGGCGGCGCACCGGAGATCTCGATTGCCTTGCCGGTATCGGAAAGCCAGAAGTTTTCGGGCTCGCTCCACGCGTCGGCCGAATCGTCCGAAACGTACATGGGAATGTCGCCGATGACCTCGATGCCCTTCTTGTGCGCATAGTTCATGAGCTCGCACCAGGCAAGGTCAAAGCGGTACTGCATGTACGCCTGCAGCTCTGCCTCGTCGTGGAAACGTTTGTCGTCAATCAGATGCTCGTTGTAGCGCGCGACATCTGCCGGCCAATCGTGGCGCGACTCGCCCTCAAAGTACTTCTTGACGGCCATGTAGACGCAGTACTTCTCGAGCCAATCGGCGTTGCGATGCTTAAACGCCGTGTAGAGCGGGTCTGCATCCTCGCCGCCACGGGCCTTCCAAGTCTCAAAGTCGGCCGCCAGCTCCTCTTGGCTTTCGGGCAGCAGGTCAATATTGCCCGCAAAGGCCGAAGGCCCGGCGTAAGGGGAGCGGAAGAAGTCCGTTGGGTTGACGGGCAGGACCTGCCAGTAGCGCATGCCCATGGCGGCCAGATGGTCGATAAAGCGACGCGTGGGTGCGCCGATCGTGCCGGGCTTGCCGTCGTCGGTGGGTACCGAGGTGATATGACAAACGACGCCCGCGCCGTGATCGAGCGGCTCCTGCAGGCGCTGCTCGGCATGGTGATAGATGATCGACGAGCCCAGCGGATACAGATCGAGCGTGACCGTACCGTTGTGGATCTCGCATTCGTGACCGCTGATCACGTCACTCGCGCATTCGCCGAGCGCCGGAATCGTCACGCGGTGCGAATTGCGCAGGCTGCGGTTGATGATAACCGTCGCGGACTCGCCATTCTTGCCCGTGCGGTTGTAGGCCAGCACCTCGTCGTTGAGCGCGAAGGCCTTGATCTCGCCGTCGATCATAAACGGCAGTGCGCGGCGTACCGCAGAGGCGTTTTTGACAATAGCCAGCGTATCGAAGTCGTGCAGTTGGTCCTTGGTCGGCAGGGTGCGGCGGTTGCCCGGATCGGTAAGGCCCTCCAGGCCGTATTCGTCGCCGTAGTAAATTGAAGGCACGCCGGGGAAGGTCATCTGCATAAGCGTTGCAAGCCAAAAACGGCTCTTGGCCAGGCCCATCGAGTTCTCGTCCAGACGCCACTTGCTGTGCTCGCACTCGGGCAGCTGCGACTCGTCGGGGCCGCCGCCGAGTACCGAGATGATACGCGGGCGGTCGTGGCTCGAAAGCAGATTGAGCGCGCAGGACAATGCCTCGCTCGGGTAGTTCTCGCGCAGGGTCTCGATATCCTCGGCGGCCTCGTAGGCGTTCTTGTAGCCCATCAAAAAGCCGATGACCACGTCGCGGAAGGGGTAATCCATAGCAGAGTCCAGCTCGGATCCCTGCAGGTAGCGGCGCAGATGGCCGTAGCTAATCTTGTTAGAGGCGTCTTCCCAGACTTCGCCGAGCAACAGTGCGTCAGGCTTCTCGGCGAGCACGGCCTTTTTTATCTCGGCCAGGAAGTCGTCGGAAAGCTCGTCGGCCACGTCCAGGCGCCAGCCATGAGCGCCGGCACGTAGCCATTTACGGATCACGCCGTCCTTGCCCAGGAGCCGCTCGCGTACCAGCTCGGAGCTCTCATTGATGGCGGGCATGTTGCCCACGCCCCACCAGCAGTCATACGAGCCGTCCTCGTGGAAATAAAACGCATCGCGCCACGGCGAATCCTCGCTCTGCCAGGCGCCCACGCCGGGGTAGTTGCCGTAGCGGTTGAAATAGATCGAGTCATCGCCCGTATGGTTAAAGACGCCGTCCAGGATGATGGAGATGCCCAGCTTCTCGGCTGCCTGGCACAGCTCGGTAAAGTCCTGCTCGGTGCCCAGGATCGGGTCGATCTTGGTGTAGTCGGCCGTGTCGTAGCGGTGGTTGCTCGCGGCCTCAAAGATGGGGTTGAGGTAAATGGCCGTGAAGCCCAGCTCCGCGATGCGGGGCAGGTCATTTTGGATACCCTTGAGCGAGCCACCGTAAAAATCCCAGGTCTTGATGGAGCCGTCTTCGGCACGCTTGTACTCGGGCGGTTCATTCCAGTCCTCGACCATGCGGCGCTGGATTCCGTTGCGAGGCTTTTCGACTTCGGTCTGCGTGCGCTCGCGCCAGTTTTCGTCGCGTGCATAGCGGTCGGGGAAGATCTGGTAAACCATGCCACGCTCGTACCACTCGGGACGAACTTCGCGGTGCTTGTAGACGGTAATCTGGAAGGACGGGACCTCGGCGTAGTCGTAGGTTACGCCCTCGCCGCCGGTGCGGCCTTGCGGCGCGCCCAAGCGAACCTCGGGTTGGCCCTCGATATTGCATATAAAGCTGTACCAGATAAGACAGGGCTCGGTGCACTCAAGCTCTACGGTAAATATGCCGTCGCCCTCGTGCGTCATGGGATACAGAGACTCACCGATTTCATCGATCCAGGTGCGCAGCGTAAGCGTTGCCTGGTTGGGATCGGCATCCTCCAAAATCACCGAGAGTGCAACGGAAGTTCCAGTGGTCACAGCGCCAAACGGAGTGCGAAACTGCGGCAGACGGCTGTTGTGAATCAATCTCATAGTACGGTCCAGTTCTATACAATCATGGCCAGCGGGCCATGGGCTTAACGCACAATACTTAAGTATATCGTTGCACTTTAGTTGTATAAACTACAGCCGCTCATTATCGGCGAACGGTTGTCCTAGAAAATCGTTTTACCATCCACATTATCGCGATACTCGAAAACGCCTATGTAGATAGTATTTGTAGCCAAACAAAACAGCTCCGGTTTACTACGACGAATTGAATGATCTCAACCACAGTCATTTTAGTGATATTAAAACTGCAGGTAGAAGCGTTGCCAATTTCGATGATTACTCGCCGTGGTCGGCCGGAGCCATTTTGTCGTAGTAAACCGGCCCTCTTTTTAATGCGGGGTTCAACCAAGAAGAGGGCGCCTGCTTGGGGCGCCCTCTTTTGCGTTGAGGATTAAGTTTTAATCGTCAGGATTAGCGGCGCTTGCGGGTGGCCGTTGCCTTGCGGACGGAGGTCTTCTTGGTCGGAGCCTTTTCCTCGGCCGGAGTGGCAGGGGAGACCGGGGTCTCCTTGGCAGGCTCGGGCTTAGCCTCTGCCTTCGGTGCGGCCTTGACCTCAGCGGCCTTCGGTTCCGGCTCGGGCTTTACCTTGGGCTTGGGCTCCTCTTTGACGGCAGCGGGCTTAGCCTCTGCCTTGGTAGTTGCGGCCTTGGTCGTGGTCTTTTTGGCCGTTGTCGTGCTGCGCTTGCGCGTGGTGGTCTTGGCGGTGGGCTCGGTCTCGACGGTTGCCTCCGCCTTGGAATCGGCAGGCGTCTCCTCGACCTTGACGGCGGGCTTTGCGGCAGCCTTCGGAGCGGCCTTGGTCGCAGTAGCCTTGGCGGCCGTCGACTTCGTTGCCGTGGTCTTCTTGGCAGCTGTTGCCTTCTTGGCGGTCGTGGTCGTCTTCTTGGTAGCGGTCTTTGCCGGAGCTTTGGCGGACGGCTTGGCCTCTGCGACCTCGGCCTTTACCTCGGGAACGACCTCGGCCTCAGCGGCCTTCTTGGCAGCGGCGGTCGTACGCTTGCGCGTGGTCGTTGCTTTGGCAGTAGTTGCCTTGGCGGCGGTGGGCTTGCTCGCAGTCGCAGCCTTGCTCGCAGCGGCCTTCGTGGTCGTGGCCTTCTTAGCCGTCGTCTTACGAGTTGTGGTCTTCTTTGCCGCGGGCTTCGCAGCGGGCTTCGCCTCGGGCTTGGACTCGGGCTTGGACTCGGGAGCAGCCTCAGCCTTCACCTCAGGCTCGGCCTTTGCGGGCTCAGCCTCAACCGGCTTCTCTTCGGCCTTGGGCTCCTCAGCGGCAACCGGCTCAGCTGCAACCTCAGACTCGTCGACAACAGCCGCCGGCCTCTTAATCTCCGGATGCATAAAGAAGTACAGGTCCAGATACTTGTCGGCCGAGCGCGTCCAGCTAAAGTCCTGACTCATGGCCTGCGTGACCAGCTGGTTCCAGGCATCGCGGTTGTCCCAGAACAGGCGTGCCGCGCGGAATACGGCATCGCCCATCTCATCGCCGTTAAAGTTGCTAAACGAGAATCCCGTACCCTCGCCGGTAAACTCGTTATACGGGATCACGGTGTCCTTCAGGCCGCCGGTCTCGCGCACGATGGGCAGGGTGCCGTAGCGCATGGCGATGATCTGCGACAGGCCGCAGGGCTCAAACTTCGAAGGCATTAGGAACATATCGGCGGCGGCATACATGCGCTGCGACAGCGCGGGATCGAACTCGATGCGCGCGGCCATGGTGCCGGGGTACTTGTCCTGGAAGTAGCGTAAACCGTCCTCGTAGTCGCGGTCGCCGGTGCCCAGCACCGCCACCTGCACGCCGCCGGCCAAAATGCGGTCGAGCGCGTACATGACCAGGTCCATACCCTTTTGGCGCGTCAGGCGTGTGACCATAACCATAAGCGGGCGGTCGTCGCGAACCTCGAGCCCCAGCTCTTCTTGCAGCTTGGCCTTGCACACGGCCTTGCCGGAGCGGTCCTCCACGGTGTAGTTGGCGGCAATGCGCTTGTCGGTCGCCGGGTCAAAGCCCGCAACGTCAATGCCATTCAGGATGCCCTGCAGCGCATAGGAGCGCTCGCGCAGCACACCGTCCAGGCCCTCGCCAAACTCAGGCGTCTGGATCTCGGCCGCATAGGTGGGGCTCACCGTGGTGATGGCGTCGGCATAGCGCAACGCGCCCAGCATGTAGTTGATGCTGCAGGCGTCGCAACGCAGCTGCGAGGCGGCCGCCGGAATATGCGCCACGCCCAGGATGTCTTCCATCACAGTGTCGCTAAACTGGCCCTGGAACGCCACGTTGTGGATTGAGAACACGGTCTTGACGCGGTCGTACAGCGGAAGGCCCTGGTAGAACTCGCGCAAGAACACGGGCGCCAGTGCCGTCTGCCAGTCGTTGCAGTGCAGGATGTCGCACTCAAAACCGGCCGGCAGGTGCTGCAGACTCTCGGTGATGGCCTTGGAGAAAAACGCAAAGCGCTCGCCGTCATCAAAGAAGCCGTACGGATAGTCGCGCGCAAAGTAGCGCTCGTTGTCGATGAACATATACGTGACGCCGTCGTGCTCGAGCTTCTCGAGCCCGCAGTACTCATTGCGCCAGCCCAGGCTCACGTAAAAGTCGGAGAAGTGCTGCATCTGCGCCTTGTACTCGTCCTTGATGGTGGCGTACTTGGGCACCATGACGATGACCTCGGCGCCGGCGCGCACAAGCGCCGCAGGCAGCGAGCCCGCCACGTCGCCCAGGCCACCGGTCTTAACAAACGGTGCGCACTCGGCCGAGGCAAACACGATCTGCATCTTTTTGCTGGAATCTGCCATATTGTCTCCCATGTTGCAATTCGAGAATAGCCGCCTGGCACAAACCGGGCGGCTATTCTACATGTTACGAGCGATGTTGCGGTGCCAACGTTAACGTACGATGGTGGTGTCGGAAGTTAACGGAGCCTTGCCCAGCACCAGGATGTTCTCGGGCGTGCCGCGAAGCTCGGTGTTGGTGGGGACCACGTTGTTCTTGTCCAGAATGGCGTTCTCGACGCGGGCGCCGCTCTTGATGATGCAGCTCTGGTTGATGATCGAATTGGTCACCGAAGCGCCTTCTTCAACCACAACGCCGCGCGACAGGATCGAGTTGCGCACGGTGCCCTTGATGATGCAGCCGGCCGAGATGATCGAGTTGCACGCGTGGCTGCCGGTCGCATAGCGCGAAGGCGGCACGTCGTGAGCCTTGGTCAGGATCGGACGCTCGGGGTCAAAGAGCTGGTCGGCCACGGTCTGGTCGAGCAAGTCCATGCTGCGGCGATACAGCGACTTCTCGCTAAACACGCCCACGACCTCGCCCTTGTACTCGTAGCTGCACACGTCGATGTTGCCAAAGTCGCCCTGGAGTGCCTCGAGCAGGTCCAGATAGTCGGCGGCCTGGTAGTGGTCGATGATCTCGAGCAGCGTCTCGCGGTTGACGATGCAGCAGTCCATAGACGCGTTGTCGCCGTACACGACGCCGGCGCTCACGCCCGTCAGGCGGCCGTTCTCGTTAATCTCGAGCTTGGTCTCGTCATCGACGTTGCGCGTGGCCTTGCAGTACACCACGGTCATCTGGGCGCCAGAGTTCTCGTGCGCCTCGATGATGGTGTTGAGGTCCATGTTAAAGATGATGTTGGTGCCCATCATCACGACATAGGGCTTCTCCGAGCGCTGGAACAGCGTCTTGTTGGAGATGATGTCGCGCAGCAGGAAGCGCATGCCGCCCTTGGTGGTGCCATACGCGTTGCCGGGCACCATGAACAGGCCGCCCTTCTTGCGGTCCAGGCCCCAGTCCTTGCCAGAGCCCACGTGGTCGATCAGCGAGCGGTAGTTGCCCGGCATGACGACGCCGACGGTCTTAATGCCGGCATTCATCATGTTGGACAGCGGAAAGTCGATCAGGCGGTAGCGGCCCAAAAACGGAACGGACGCGATGGGGCGGTCCTTGAGCAGGACACTGCCGTAGGTCGAAGAGTAGTTAGCGGTGATATAACCGATGGCCTTGCGATTGATCATCGGATCATTCCCCCTTCCCGATAACGACGTCATTTCCAACGACGGCCGTATCCTTGGTGGTATCGACAGAGCCGAGCTTCACGCCCTCTTCGACCGTGGAGTTCTCGCCCAAAATAGCGCGGCAGATGTGCGCGCCGCTCTTAACGTGCGCACCCGGCAGCAGCACGGAGTCCTCGACCACGGCGCGCTCCTCGATGATGACATCGGTCGAAAGGATCGAGTGGCGAGCGGTGCCGTAGATCTTGCAGCCGTTGGAGACTAGGCAGTCGTCCAGACGGCCGTCCGGGCCAATGTAGTGCGGCGGACGCGTGGTGATGTTGGACATAATGGGGAAGTTCTTGTCAAACAGATCGAACTCGGGGTTGTTGCCCAGCAGGTCCATCGAGGTCTCGTGGAAGCTGGCGATAGTGCCGACGTCCTTCCAAAAGCCGTGGAACTCGTAGCTGTACAGGCGCTTGTTCTCGCCGAGCAGCTTGGGGATGATGTCCTTGCCAAAGTCGTGGCTCGAGCGCTGGTCCTGAGCGTCCTCCTCGAGCGCCTCGATCAGCACGTCGGCTGAGGAGATGTAGATGCCCATGGACGCAAGGTTCGAATCGGGTTTCTCGGGCTTCTCGGTGAACTTGGTGATGCGGCCGTCCTCGGGGTCGGTGGTCAGGATGCCAAAGCGGCTGGCCTCCTCCCACGGCACGGGCATAACGCTCACCGTGAGGTCGGCGTTGTTCTCAATGTGCGTCTTGAGCATCTTGCGGTAGTCCATGCGATACAGGTGATCGCCCGAAAGAATCAGAACGTACTTGGGGTCGTTCGCCTTGATGTAGTCGAGGTTCTGCGTAATGGCGTCGGCCGTGCCCGCATACCAGGCGCCGCCGGTCTGCGTCTCGTACGGCGGCAGGATCGACACGCCGCCGTCGCGGCTGTCCAGATCCCACGCCTCGCCGGAGCCCACGTAGGCATGCAGCAGGTAGGGACGGTACTGCGTCAGAACGCCCACCGTGTCGATGCCCGAGTTGGAGCAGTTGGACAGCGAAAAGTCGATAATGCGGAACTTGCCACCAAAGCTAACCGCCGGCTTGGCGATCTTTTGGGTGAGTGCCCCCAATCGGCTGCCCTGTCCTCCTGCGAGGAGCATCGCGATGCATTCTTTCTTACTCATCGATTTCTCCTTCTGTCATCGATGTTCCTAACCCATTAGCGACGGGCGCGGCGCACTGTCACGCCCGTCGAGTAATGCCGTGCGGCAAAGGGAGCTCGCGCGCTTTATGCGTGCCAGATCTCGTCGCGATACTCGCGAATGGTGCGGTCGGACGAGAACCAGCCACTCGAGGCGGTGTTGAGCAGGGCCTTGCGGTTCCAGGTCTCCTGGTCGCCGTAGCTGCCCGTGAGGTTATCCCATGCATCCACGTAGCTACGGAAGTCAGCCATGACTAGGTCGGGGTCGTTGTTGTTCATGAGCTCGTTGTAGATGCTCTCGAAGTTGCCCGAAAGACCCGCAAACGTGTTGTCCTTGAGCTCGTTCATCACGCGGCCCAGACGCTCGCGGTCGCCGTTGAGGGTATCCCACGCAAAGTAGCTGTTGGATGCCCAGAGCTGCTCGACCTCGGGGGCGGTCAGGCCAAAGATGGCCTCGTTCTCGCGGCCGGCCAGATCGGCGATCTCGATGTTGGCGCCGTCAAGGGTACCCAGCGTAATGGCGCCGTTCATCATGAGCTTCATGTTGGACGTGCCCGAGGCCTCCTTGCCGGCCGTGGAGATCTGCTCCGAGATCTCGGCGGCGGGGTAGATGAGCTGGGCGTTGCTCACGCGGAAGTTGGGGATAAAGCAGACCTTCATGACCTCATTGACGCGGGCATCGTTGTTGATGACGTCGGCCACGGAGTTAATGAGGCGGATGGTCTCCTTGGCAAAGGTGTAGCTCGAGGCAGCCTTGCCGCTAAAGATGAAGGTCGTCGGGGTCACGTGGAAGTTGGGATCGGCAATGCGACGGTTGTAGATGTCCATCACCTTCATGATGTTCATGAGCTGGCGCTTGTAGGCGTGGAAGCGCTTAACCTGAACATCGAAGACGGTGTTGGGGTCAATGACCAGACCGGTCTCGGCCTTAACGTAGGCGGCCAGGCGCTCCTTGTTGGCGCGCTTGGAGGCACCCACGGCCTTCAGGAACTCGGTGTCGTTCTGGAACTCCTTGAGTTTCTCTAGCTCAAAGGCATCCTTAAGCCAACCGTCGCCAATGGCCTCGGTCACGAGCTTGGCGTAGGTGGGGTTGGCCTCGGCAAAGAAGCGACGGTGCGAGATGCCGTTGGTCTTGTTGTTGAACTTCTCGGGCGTCAGGGCATAGAAGTCCTTGAGCACGATGTTCTTGATGATGTCGGAGTGGATCTTTGCCACGCCGTTGACGCTATGGCTGCAGATCACAGATAGGTTGGCCATGCGAATCTCGCCGTCCCACAGGATGGCGGTCTGGCGCAGGCGCTCCTGCCAGCCCTCCTGCGTGGTGTCGAACGACTCGTGCCAACGACGGCTGATCTCGTCGATGATCTGGTACACGCGGGGGAGGAGCTTGGAGAACGTGCCGATGGGCCACTTCTCCAGAGCCTCAGGCAGGATGGTGTGGTTGGTATAGCTCACGACCTGCGTCACGATGTTCCAGGCGTCGTCCCACTCGAGCTTCTTCTCGTCGATGAGGATGCGCATGAGCTCGGGGCCGCACATCGCGGGGTGCGTGTCGTTGGTGTGGATGGCCACAAACTGCGGCAGCAGCTCCCAGTTCTCGCCATGCTCCTTCTCAAAGGTGTCAAGCAGGCTGTAGATGCCGGCCGATACAAACAGGTACTCCTGCTTCAGGCGCAGCAGGCGACCGTGCTCGCCGGCGTCGTTGGGGTAGAGGATGGCGCTGATGGCCTCGGCCTCGGCGCGCTCGGCGTCGGCCAGGGCGTAGTCGCCGCGGTTGAAGGCTTCCAGGTCAAAGTGCTCCTCGACCGGCTCGGCAGCCCAGACGCGCAGCTTGTTGACGGTCTCGCCGGCATAGCCCACCACGGGGATGTCATAAGGGACGGCCAGGATGTCCTGCGTGTCCACCGTGCGGTAGAACGTGCGGCCGTTCTCCTCAAAGCCCTCGACGCGGCCACCAAACTTGATGGTCACGGCCTTGTCCTGACGACGGACCTCCCAGGGATAGCCGTGGGTGAGCCACTCGTCGGTGGCCTCGACCTGGCTGCCGTTGACAATCTCCTGCTTAAACAGGCCGTAGCGGTAGCGCATGCCGTTGCCGTAGCCGGCAATGCCCTCGGCTGCCATGGAATCCAGGAAGCATGCGGCCAGACGGCCCAGGCCACCGTTGCCCAGAGCCGGATCGGGCTCCTGGTTCTCGATGACGGACAGGTCGAAGCCCATGTCGCCGAGCGCCTCGGCGACCATGTCGCGCACGCCAAAGTTGAGCAGGTAGTTGTCGAGCAGGCGGCCGATCAAAAACTCGATCGAGAAGTAGTACACACGCTTCTTGCCCTCGGCGGTCACGCGGGCGTCACTCTTGGTGGCAACGGTGCGCGCCTTCTCGGCCACGAGCTTGGCCAGGGCGTTAAAGCGGTCGAGGTCGCTGGCGGCCTCGACGCTCTTGCCGCTAATGCTCATGACGGCATCGCGATAGAGCTCGGTAAACTCCTGCTTGTTGTCGAAGATCTTATTCATACGTTCCTTTCCCCCGGGGATGTTTCTCCCGGAACGGTTATGACTTGAATCCTACGCCTCGTCGGGGCGGGTAATTACAGCTGTAACGGTTTTGTTACGCATCCTTGGCAGACGGCTTAACAGAAGCAGACTTGGCCTTGGTAGCGGCCTTTTTGGCCGTGGTGGACTTGGCCGAAGCCTTGGCAGCGGGCTTGGTAGCCTTCGCCTTAGCTGGAGCCTTCTTAGCAGCCGCGGCCTTGGGCTTTACCGAGGAAAAGGCTCGCGAGAGCTTTGAGGACGAGCGCTTACGCGTCGCCTTCTTGGGCTCCTCAACCACGGGCGGCTTGTAGCTGCTGGGGCCGCGGCGCTTAAGCACTACGCCTGCCAGGCCGGGCACCTTAATCTCAATGGAGTCCATCTGCCCGTTCCAGGGATAGGGCTCGCTCGAGCAGGTGTAGGGTTCCTCGCCGGCATAGCCGCTGCCACCGAACTCTGGACGGTCGGAATCAAAGATGACCTCCCAGTCGCCCTCGCGCGGCACGCCCACGCGGAAGCTCTCGTAGCTCGCCGGGTCAAAGTTGATCAGGATCACCAGGTCGTCATCGACGTCCTCGCCCTGGCGCACAAAGCTCACGATGGACTGCTTGGAGTTGTCCGCGTCGATCCAGGTAAAGCCGTCGTCGTTGTAGCCGCGCTCGTACAGGGCGGGCTCGGCGGTGTACAGGTGGTTGAGCGCCTTGATAAACGCCTGATGATGACGGTGGGTCTCATACTCCTCGGTCAGGAACCACTGGATGGACTCGTAATAGCGCCACTCAATAAACTGGCCGATCTCGTTGCCCATAAAGTTGAGCTTGGCGCCGGGGTGCGTCATCTGGTAGAAGGCCAGCGTGCGCAGGCCGGCAAACTGGCGCCACCAGTCGCCCGGCATGCGGCCGATCAGCGAGCACTTGCCGTGCACGACCTCATCGTGGCTCAACGGGCAAATGAAGTTCTCGGTAAAGGCATACATGATGGAGAACGTGAGCAGGCCGTGGTTGCCGGGGCGCCACGGAAAATCGGTCTGCATGTAGTGCAGGGTGTCGTTCATCCAGCCCATGTCCCACTTGTAGTGGAAGCCCAGGCCGCCGTCCTGCGGCGGATAGGTCACGAGCGGCCACGCGGTGGACTCCTCGGCCATCATCATCACGTCAGGGTAGTGAGCCTCAACAGCGCAGTTGACCTGGCGGATAAACGCGCTGGCATCCAGGTCCTCCTCGGTACCGTACTTGTTGAACTTCTTTTGGCCGGGATCGTCGATGCCAAAGTTGAGGTATAGCATGCTGGACACGCCGTCCATGCGAATGCCGTCCACGTGGAAGTTCTCGAGCCAGTACAGCACGTTGGAGACAAGGAAGGAGCGGACCTCGCCGCGGGCGAAGTCGAACTTGTGCGTGCCCCAGTTGGGGTGAATCTCGTGCTCAAACAGCATATGGCCGTTAAAGGTGGCAAGGCCGTGGGCGTCGGCGCAAAAACCGCCGGGCACCCAGTCCATGATCACGCCGATGCCCGCCTCGTGACACGCATCGATAAAGTGCATGAGCTGCTGCGGGTTGCCGTAGCGCGACGTGGCGGCGTAGTAACCGGTCGTCTGGTAGCCCCAGGAGCCATCGAAGGGATGCTCCATGAGCGGCATGACCTCGATATGCGTGTAGCCCATGTCGCGCACGTAGTCCACGAGCTCCACCGACAGGTCGTCGTAGGTGTAGAACTCGCCACGCTGCGCGGGGAAGGGATCCATGGGACCGGGGTAATTGCCGTACTCGTCCGGCTTGCCCTGCGGCGCATCGCCGTGGCGCTTCCACGAGCCAATATGCACCTCGTAGATGTTCAACGGCTGTGACATGTGATTGTGGCCAGCGCGGCGCTTGAGCCATGCGGCGTCGTTCCACTTGTAGCCATCGAGGGTCCACAGCACGCTCGCCGTTCCCGGAGGGCACTCGGCCTTAAAGGCATACGGATCGGCCTTGTAGAGCTTTTCGCCCTCGTTGGTCTCGATAAGGTATTTATAGAGCTGGCCCTGCTCGGCGCCAGGAATAAAGCCTTCCCAAATAGCGCTCGTATGCACGGGCACCAGAGGGTTGGCTTCCTCATCCCAGTCGTTAAATTCGCCAATGACATGCACGCTCTTTACATCGGGCGCCCAAACGCAAAAGCGCCAGCCGCGCGTACGGTTCTGCGTGTCGGGGTGCGCGCCCATCTTTTCCCAGCTGCGCTCCCACGTGCCGATGCCAAATAGATAGACATCGTCCTTGGTGAGCTCCGGTGCGTGCGGGGCGGCTTTACGGGTTGCGGGCTTTTTAGCCGTTGGCTTTAGCTTTGTATCGCTCACGTTAGATCCCATCATGACGCGGCAGCGTGTTGCCTTGGTGACTAGATGCGAAAGGTCCAAGGCTGCACGAATCGAAGGGACGGCGATAGTTCTATGATTCGTTCCACCTCGCGTGCTCGGTGGAACTTTCGGCAGAAACTACGATAACACCTGTACGTTACTTTTATGAAGGAAAGTGGTTTTAGGGCGGCGTTTAATCGGTAAGCGCCATGTTTAGACCACTGGCAGAATTGCGATGGTAAAACTCTTGACAGTTTTACCAATAAGGGTTTTTTGATTGTTGGTTTGACGTTTGGTAAAACGTTTTTAGCAGGTTGTTTACCATTTGACATCGAAAGGTACATTTATGTCCCAGACCGCCGCTCCCAATGTCGCTTTTATTTTCGATTGCGACGGCACACTGGTTAATAGCACCCCCGTTTGGGCCTATGCCCAGCCCGAGTTATTGCACCGCCACGGAGTTGACGTGACGGTCGACGATTTTGCCCAGTTTGAGCATCTTTCGCTGGAGGACGAATGCCAGGCCTACCACGACACGTGGGGCATTGGCGCGAATGGCGAGGAGCTGTATCGCGAGCTGAGCGAGATTCTGATCGATGGCTACTCCAAGGTGCCGCCACGCGAGGGGCTCCTGGCATTTTTGGAGCAGGCGAAGGCGGCGGGCATTGCCATGTGCGTTGCCACTTCCACGCCGGCCGAGCTGGTGCAGTCCGCGCTCGCAGGTGCCGGGCTCGATGCTTACATGGAGTTTGTTACCACGACGGGCGAGGCGGGACGTTCCAAGCAGTTCCCCGATGTGTACGAGCTGGCGCTGCGCCGCCTGGAGGAGCGTCACGGGTGCAAGTTTGAGCGCGCATGGGTGTTTGAGGACGCCGTCTTTGGCCTAAAGAGCTCTGGGGTCGCCGGCTTTAAGCGCGTGGGTATTTATGACCCGCACGGCCGCATGAAGCGCGACGACGTACGCGCCAACTGCGATATCTTTATCGACAGCTATGAGGGGCTGGATTTAGCTCGCGTGCTTTCGTTTGAGGGATAGGCGAGGGCTGTGGCTTGCAAGGTATTAGTGGTCTGCGGTTCGCCCGTGGTGACGAGCGCGGATTTGTTGCATAGGCTAGCAGGGGAGTGCGACCACGTTGTCGCCGTGGACCGTGGACTCGACGCGCTGCTGGGCGCGGGACTGGGCTGCGACGTGTATGTGGGGGATGCCGACACGGTGAGTGATGCTGGTCGCGCACTGGTCGATGCCGCCGAGGCCTTTGAGGTAGAGCGCCACGACCCCTACAAGGACTACACCGATCTGGCGCTGGCGCTCGATTCCGTCCGCCGTCGCTGGCCGGGTGCCGAAGTGGTTACGACCTGCGCCACGGGCGGCCGTCCGGACATGGCGCTTTCCGTACTGGGCCTGCTCGCAGGCTACGAGGACGCCCCCATCTGGGTTGCCGAGGACGAGACCACGGCCCGCATCCTGCACGGAGGCGAATCGTGGGCCATCGAAGGTGCCGAAGGCAAGACGTTCTCCATAATCGCAATCGCCCCCAACACCGAGGTAAGCGAACACGGACTAGAGTGGGAGCTAGATCACGCCCCGCTGGGCTTGTTAGCCGACACGGGCATCAGCAACGTCGTCAGGTCAACAGCCACAATCCAAGTCCACACCGGAACCGCCATCGCTTACCTCTACAAGTAAGGTCTATCGCATCAGGGTTTTATCGGGACGGTGGATAGAAATAAGCGCTCGAAGAGTGATTATTTCTGCCCCGTCCCAGGAAAACCCGTAAGTAAGAGATTCAACCCAAAAAAGTCCTTGCATCAAAGAAAGTCTTCCCCTATAATATCTCCTCGTCACGGGGGCGTAGCTCAGCTGGGAGAGCGCT
>CAJMNK010000052.1 GCA_905214905.1 uncultured bacterium
CCTTGGCTTGCGGCGTATCAAGGGAGCCGGTCTGCTCAAAAGCGGGCTGGCTATCGCTCGCGGCTGTTTGCTCAACGGGTGCACCGCACGAGGTGCAGAACTTGGCATCATCTGCAAGAAGCTTGCCGCACGAGGCGCAATACCGAGACATTGCCACTCCTTTCGCCACATTTCAATGCAATACGACGATTATACCCAGTACCCCAAAAAGCCGGCAGTTGAGGACGTTCCTTTTCGGCCGGCAGTTTAGGAACGTCCCTAACTGTCGGCTAATCGTTGGGGCGCGCCTGTCCCTGGGGTATCATGGCTTGGTTGATATATCCGCATTTACGCGCCTTGTAGGAAGGGGCTGCGTCCATGGCTTTTGAGCCCGCTCAACATAGCTTTATCACGCTCGAGGGCGTCGACGGTGCCGGCAAGTCCACGCAGGCGCGCCTGCTTGCTCGCGCGCTCGAGCTCGCTGGCCACCAGGTTGTGAGCCTGCGCGAACCGGGCGGCACCGCCATCAGCGAAAAGATCCGCGCCCTGCTGCTCGACCCCGCCAATATGGCGATGGGCGATACCTGCGAGCTGTTGCTCTACGAGGCCGCGCGTGCCCAGCTGGTGCACGAGGTCATCGCGCCCGCCCTCGCTGCCGGCAAGGTGGTCCTGTGCGATCGCTTCTACGATTCCACGACCTGCTACCAGGCGTTTGCCGACGGCCTCGATCGCCAGATGGTGCGCGACGCCAACAACCTGGCCGTCGCGGGAACGCACCCGGCGCTCACACTCGTCTACCACATCACGCCCGAGCAGGCGGCGCTACGCATGGCAGCCCGTGGCGCGGCAGATCGCATGGAGGCTAAGGGCATGGCATTCCAGGAGCGTGTCTACGAGGGGTTTTGCGCCATTGCTGCCGAGGAGCCAAACCGCGTAAAGCTCATCGACGCCACTACGACCGTCGAGGTAGTTTTCGAGAAGACGGTCGAGCAGGTTCGCGCGTACGGTCTCGATATCCCCCAGGATGCTGTCGCCGCCGCGCTTGCCAAGGAGGCCGAGTAACATGGCCCCCGCTCAGGCAAGCCTGCTGGCCAAGCTCGACACCCAAGAGCGCGTGCGCGACTTTTTGACCAATGCCGTCGCCAGCGGCCGTGCATCGCACGCCTACCTGTTTTTGGGCGCGCCCGGCGCGGGCAAGCTCGATGCCGCGTGGGCGCTCGCCCAAGCCTTCCTGTGCGAGCAGGACGGCTGCGGCGCATGCGACAGTTGCGTGCGCGTCTCTCGGCATACGCATCCCGACGTGCACTATTACACGCCCGAGAGCGCCACGGGCTATCTTATTGCCCAGACCCGCGAGCTGCTCGATGACGTGCCGCTGGCACCCATTCGCGCCAAGGCCAAGGTCTACATCATCGACCGTGCCGAGCAACTGCGCGCCAACACCGCCAACGCACTGCTCAAGACACTCGAGGAGCCGCCCGAGGGCGTTATGTTCATCTTGCTGGGCACCTCGGCAGACGTGATGCTGCCCACCATCGTGAGCCGCTGCCAGTGCGTGCCGTTTCGGCTGGTGTCGCCCGCCGTCGCCGCGCAGGCCGTGAGCCGCGCCACCGGCCAGGACCCCGCGCGTTGCCGCATGGCGGTCGCCGTGGCGGGAAGCCCCACACGCGGCATCGAGTTTCTTAAGAGCGCCGAGCGCCAGGACGCCCGCCGTCAGATGGTCCGTGCCATCGACTCACTCATTGCCGCCGACGAGGCCGACGTGCTCAGTCGCGCCAAGTCGCTCATCGTCGCCGTCAAGGCGCCGCTCGCCGAGGTCAAGTCCACGCAGGAAAAGGTACTCGAGCAAAATGCCGACTACCTGTCGCGTGGAGCATTGAAGCAGCTTGAGGACCGCAACAAGCGCGAACTCAACGCGCGCGAGCGTTCGGGTATCATGGAAGCGCTGGCGAGCGCGCGGACGCTCATGCGCGACGTGCTGCTGACACTTCAGGACGAGGCGGCCGACGTGGTGAACGAAGACGTGCGTGACACGATCGGTCGGCTTGCCGCTGCGACGAATGTTGCGGGTGCCACCCAGGCGCTCGAGGCGGTCGCAACCGCCGAGCACAACATCGCCAGAAACGTTACTCCCCAGCTGGCCATCGAGGTCATGCTGTTCGATATCAGGAAGGCACTGAAATGCCGTTAGTCGTACCCGTTAAGTTTACCTACGCCTCGCGCGACCTGTGGTTTGACCCGCAGGACCTGGATATCCTCGAGGCCGATTATGCCATTTGCTCCACCGAGCGCGGAACCGAGATCGGCTTGGTTACGGCCGATCCCTTCGAGGTGCCGCAAGGCGAGATCGGTCAGCCGCTCAAGCCCGTGCTGCGCGTGGCGAGCGACATCGACCTGCAGCTTGCCGACGATCTTGCCATCCAGGGCGACGAGGCCATGGTCGATTTCCGCCGTCTGGTCAAAGAACTCGACCTCGAGATGAAGCCGGTGGGCGTCGAGTACCTGTTTGGCGGCGAGAAGGCCGTGTTCTACTTTGCGGCCGAGGAGCGCGTCGATTTTCGCCAGCTCGTCAAGGATCTGTCCTCGACGCTGCACATTCGCGTCGACATGCGCCAGATCGGCGTGCGCGACGAGACTCGCCTGGTGGGCGGCTATGCCCAGTGCGGCCAGGAGCTCTGTTGCACGCGCTTTGGCGGACAGTTTGAGCCCGTCTCGATCCGCATGGCAAAAGAGCAGGACCTGCCGCTCAATTCCTCCAAGATCAGCGGCGTTTGCGGCCGCCTGATGTGCTGCCTGCGCTATGAGTTCGAAGCGTACAAGGACTTTAAGAGCCGTGCGCCCAAAAAGAAGACGCTCATCGATACGCCGCTCGGCAAGGCGCGTATTCAGGAATATGACACGCCGCGTGAGCAGCTGGTGCTGCGCCTGGAGAACGGCAAGGTCTTTAAGGTCAACCTGGCCGATATGACCTGCTCGGAGGGCTGCAAAAAGAAGGCCGCCGAGCAGGGCTGCAACTGCCGCCCCGACTGCGTGACGCGCGACGTGCTCGAGCGCATCGAGTCGCCCGAGATGCGTCTGGCGCTTATGGAGCTCGACCGCGAGAACGGCGTCGACGTGGGCGATGGCCTGTCGAGCGCCGACCGTCTGGCCGGTACGTCGATGCCCAAGCGCCGTCGTCGCGATGCTGAATCCGATGCTCGCGCCGGTCAGGGGCAGGGCGAGGGCCGTGGCCGCGGAAAGGGCCGCAGCAAGGCCGAGGCGCCTGAGGTCGAGGATACCGCCGGTGGCCGTCGCCGCCGCAAGCGTGCGGGCTCTGCCGATGCCGGCGAGGCCGCAGCCGCCGGCAAGAACGGAGCTCGCGAGCGCGAGGTTCAACAGCCCCAGCAGCAAAACCGCGGCGGTGGCATGAACCCCACGCGCCGTCGTCGCCGTCATCTGTCGAGCGAGGAGCGCGAGGACGCCTTCCGCGCCGCAGCTGCTCGCGAGGCTGGTGCCGCTTCCAAGGGCGCCTCGGCCTCCGACGCGCCTGCCGACAAGGGCGGCAAGTCACGTGGCGAGGAGGAGCGCGCGCCGCGTTCGCGCCGTCGCCATTCCTCGGGCGCGCAGCAGAAGCCCTCAGTGCCCTCCGTTGCCGATCAGGTCTCGGATGGCGAGGTCAAGGTCACGCGCCGTCGTCCCGGAGATGGCGGGGGAGCGGCTGCCAAGGCTTCGCGTGGCGCCGCTCGCGACGAGCGCGAGCCGCGCGAGGATCGCGGTGGCGAGGGCTCGGCCGACCAGGGTCAAAAGCGCCGTCGCCGTCGCCGTTCCCGCAAGCCGCGCCAGGATGGTGGCGAGGGCTCGGCCCCGTCTTCGTCTGCACCACAACCGCCTGCCGGCGAATAACGCCCGCGAGCGGATTTAACCAGCCTTGCCCCAATCGCGTCGGGGTACCATAGCGCTGAATCAACAACCCTCCCTGCGATCGAACGTAGGGAGGGTTGTGTCGTGAAGAGACATTTGAATGTGTTGGGATGCCTGCAAGGTGCCGGCGCCCTACCGTTTGCGGACGGATTGCTACCGTTTGCCGAGCGGGCGGCACGCGAGGCGCTCGAGGCATTGTCGCCAACACGATGTGCCGGCTGCGAGCGCGCCGGTGCGCTTATTTGCCAAGACTGCCTGGCTGCGCTCACGCTCATCGACCCACGGCATAGCTGCACCCGATGTGGCGCCCCGTTTGGGGATTTGCTGTGCACTGAGTGTTCGGTCGAGGGCACGTCCTCGGCAATGGCGGAGGCACTCGACCGGTGCCTGGCGTGCTCCGTCTATGCGCATCCGCTGCCGCGCATCATTAAAGCGTACAAGGACGCGGGCGAGCGACGCCTGGCGCCGTATCTGGCGGAGCTGCTCTACGACACCGCCCTGCATGCCCAGGTCGTAGCGCCCGAACGCTTGGGAGGTGTGCTGTCCGGTGCGGATGCGGTGGTGTTTGTGCCTGCGACGGCGGCAGCGTTTCGGCGGCGTGGCTTTGATCATATGGAGGCCATTGCGCGCCCATTTTGCGAGCTGTCGGGTGTTCCCCTGCTCGATGCCCTCGTCAAGTACGGGCATGGCGACCAGCGCGAACTCGGTCGTGAGGAGCGTCGCGAGCGTGCCCAAGGCATGTACGAGACGGTTGAGGACGTGCACGGCCGCCGCTTACTGCTTATCGATGACGTTATCACCACGGGCGCGACCATGGCAGCAGCCTCGGCGGAGCTCAAGCGTGCCGGCGCTGCGGCAGTCGATGGCCTTGCTATCGCACGTGTTTGGTAGGGGTGGTTTTGTGGCAGTGAAGATTGAGCGGCGCAACGAGCCGACAGGCGAACAGCTAGCGGCTTCCGTAATCCTAACAGGCGCTTCAGCGCTGCGCATGATGCGCGCCGAGCGCCGGCAGATGGGCTATATCAGCTGGAAGGACCTTAATCTCGATGAAGAGCGCCGTGTGCTGCGCACGTCGTCGCCCTCGACCGAGGATATCTATCTTCCTGACTTGGTGCGAATTGGAGCCAAAAGTGGCGAGGTGCAAGAAGATCTGTGCTTGCTGGTGGGATCTGCGGCGCAGCGCCGCCGCATGCCTGGCGTAGGCTGGTCCGTGTGTTCCAGGTTGCCCGCAGGCTCGATTCTAGAGGTGGAACCGGGGGTGTACAGCCTATCTCCCGAGGCCCTTTGTGTTGCCGTTGCGCGCGAGGTCGGCTGCATCCAGGCGTTTGCCCTGGCCCAGGAGCTGTGCTCCAAGATTTCACTGAGCGATCGCGGGAAGTATCTGCCTCCCTACACCTCGCCTGTTACGAATAAACTTGCAAAGGACAAGGACCAGCCAGCAGACGTGGGCTACTTTGAAGTCGAGCCGGTGCTGATGCCCGATCGTCTGGCAGATTATCTCGCGGTATACAAGGGGAACACGGCCAAACAACTGCAGCGTCTGTGTCCCTATCTTTCGGAAAACCTGCGCTCACCCATGGAGTGCATCATGCTCGCTTTGTTTTCGCTTCCGTTTTCCTATGGCGGTTTTGCCTGCGGTCCCTTTAAGACCGACTACAAGATCGAGTTCGATGACCGCGCGCAGGCAATCTCGGGGATGCCTCATGCAGTTTGCGATGCGTATCAAGAGGCAGCCCGGTTTGACCTGGAATACAACGGTGAGCTGGGCCATTCGTCTCGCGGTGGGCGCATTCACGACGAAAAGCGTAATACGGGCTTTATAGCTATGGGGATCGAGGTCGCAACGGTCAATAACGAGATGCTCTGCGACATGGAGGCGATGGAGGCACTCGCATGGCGCATATACCAACGCATGGGCAAGCGGTACCAAAACCGCGTGGAGGCTCGTCGGAAGAAGCAAGACGCGCTGCTGAATACGCTCCGAGCATGTTTTGGGCTTAAGCCAGCATAGATGTTGGTTTTGAGAGGGGGTCTGTTTATAGGTGCTGTGCAAAAAGTGGCAAAAATGAGTACTGATACAAAATTAGTAACAGCAAAATCTGATATTTGCGGATCGAGAAACGGTAAAAATCGCGAAGATAATAAACAAATGTGGGAAATCAAGGCGCTAAGCAGGGCTAAATGAGCTCGAAACCGGCTCACGAGGTGGAAAATCGCTGCTACTAAATTGGTAACAGTACTCATATTTGCCGTTTTTTGCACACGGCCCCTAAAACGGGCGTCTCGAGGCTCCCCATAGGGGGCGACGAGCTCAATCTGGCCACGTGCAGCCCGTCCTGACCTGCGAAATCTGTACTCGCGATGCGAATGACGCCCCTAACCTTAAACTTTAGCTTGAACTTAGCTATAATGCGCTACGTTCCTACCAGGCTGTGGTTGCGGACGGACGAAATGCCCGTCCTAGTCCAAGACAGACGCGGTCAAAGGGATCCACGTAAGCGACCGCGTGCGCGCGGCGCGATCATGGCGCGTCCTAGATGTAAGCCGCACCGTCCGTTCTACTTTCTTTGGGGCAATACCGCCTCGCGGGCGAGCGGGCCAGTCGTGAGGGTGGCTGCGGCCTCCCGAGCAAACACCCCGGTGCGCAAGTGTGGGGTCAAATACCAGGTCAGCTGGTGGGAACAACCCGATATTCCGCGCAACGCACGGATCGTATACGACACAGAAGGCAGGGTAGTGGACATGGTGAGGGGCAGCTTGATGCACGCGGCTCGGTTAGGTGCTGGGACCGCAGCGGTCATTGCCGTTTTGGGCCTGAGCGGATGCGCGTTCAACCCGCTGTCTACGTTCACGACTCCCACGATCGACCAGATCGAGTACGAGACCGTCACGCCGGCGGTGTCGGACGATGCCCTGGTCACTCCCGGAACCCTGACGGTCGCCCTCGATACTTCCGATGCGCCGCAGGCAATGCAGGGCGCCGACGGCGAGCTTACGGGGTATGCAGTCGATGCTGCCCGCGCCCTCGCAAGCCGCATGGGCCTTAAGGTCGCCTTTGTCGATGCGTCCTCGGCAGGTTCCGCGCTCGGCGACAAAAAGGCTGATATCTTTATCGGCGAGATCAACTCCACGGACGGGGACGTTAGCTCGCTCGGCACCTGCCTGTACGATGCCGCTTCCGTGTTCGGTAAAACCAGCGATGGTGGGTCGCTAAGCGTTTCCACCGATACCCTTAACACGTCTACTCTGGGTGTCCAGATGTCCTCGGCCTCGCAGGAGGCGCTTGCTAAGCAGAGCATCACCGCCAACCAAAAGACCTACTCCAACATCAACGAGTGCTTTGAGGCGCTCGAGTCTGGCGAGGTCGACTATGTGATCTGCGACTCCACAGCCGGCGGCTATCTTGCACGCCTGATGAGCGAGGTCTCCTATGTCGGTGCGCTCGAGGCGCCCTCGACGCTTGGTGTTGCGGGCCTCTCGTCCAATGACGAACTGTGCCGTGCCGTGAGTGATGCCCTCGACGACATCACGGTCGACGGCACGCTCGAGGCGGTTCACTGCGTCTGGTACGGCCAGATTCCCTACGACCTCACCACTAAGACGGTTTCGGGCGCTAACGTGCAGCCGGGCGACTCTGAGTCCAGTGAGACCACGTCCTCCGGCAGCGAGTCCTCCGATTCCAACAATGAGACCGCATCCTCCGAGGACAAATCGTCCAGCCAGGAAGGCACCATCACTGACGACGACATTAACAAACTTAATAGCTAGTTATTGCTAGGGGTGGTGTCTCCTATACGTTGGAAAGGACACCTCTTCACGGTTTCAACACGCACTGCCGGGTTTCCCAATAGGGGAGCCCGGCTTTTTTATCCCTATAAAACCAGCAGGTCAAAGCCAATTTTCGGGACCAAATAAAAAGTCGCCGACGCCCTCCCATAGCGCACTTTGCCACAGAAAAGTGCGAGACTTCGGTATGCGGTATTAAGCAATCGTTATTCGGGTCTTTAGGAATCCGCGTGATTAAATGCACGGCAATGGGTACATAGCCAGTACAGTAAGTCCCCGAGGCAGATTGGAGCCACGTATGGATATCAAGGTTTCTGGACGCAAGACGACGGTAACCGATGCTCTGCGTGCGCATGTGGATGAGAAGATCGGCGAGGCGCTCAAGGTTTTCGATATCGAGCCCATGACAGTCGACGTCGTGCTTCGTTATGAGAAGAACCCCTCGAACCCCAACCCGGCAATCGTCGAGGTCACGGTTCGTGCCCGCGGCTCTGTGATTCGCGTTGCCGAGCACGGCGCAGATATGTATGCCGCCATCGACCTCTCCGCCGATAAGGTTACCCGCCAGCTGCGCAAGTTCAAGACTAAGGTCGTGGACAACCGCCAGGGTGGTGCCAGCGCCGCGGATGTCGCACCGGTCGAGCGCGTCGAGGATCTGGCCGACCTGCTGCTGCCCGAGGAGGAAGACGACCTGCTCGTCCGCGAGAAGGTTATCGACGTCACTCCGATGACTGAGGAGCAGGCGCTGGTGCAGACCGATCTGCTCGGTCACGACTTCTACGTGTTCGAGAACGCGACGACCGGCCTTATCAATGTGGTGTATCACCGTAAGAATGGTGGATATGGCATCATCAAGCCCCGCATCGAAACACTTGACGAGTAAAATACGTTAACTTGCATGAGTTAACGGCTGGCGGCCATCCCATGCGGGTGGCCGCCTTTTTACGTAAGGAGTCGCTTTGATGGACAAGGCCGCATCCGCCGGTCATTCGGACCGTTGCCGCATCGTCGTCGATACCTGCTGCGACTTTAGCCCCGAGGTCGCCGCGAACCTCGATGTCGATATCCTGGGTTTCCCCTTCATTATCGATGGCGAAGAGCGCACGGACGACATCTGGTCGAGCATCACACCCAAGGAGTTCTACGACCGTATGCGCGCCGGTGCCCGCGTGTCCACCTCGGCTGTGTCGCTCGGTCGCTATATCGAGTTCTTTACCGAGTGCGCCAAAGAGGGTACGCCTACGGTCTACCTGTGCTTTACCTCGGCGCTGTCGTCGAGCTACAACTCCGCGTGCCAGGCGGCGGACGCCGTGCGCGCCGAGTATCCCAACTTTGAGCTGTACGTGGTCGACAACGCTCTGCCCTGTGCGACCGGCGAGCTCTTGGCGCTTGAGGCCGTGCGCCAGCGTTCGGCGGGACTGACCGCCAAGCAGCTGGTCGACTGGGCAAACGAGGCCAAGACCTATGTCCACGGTTACTTTACGCTCGAGAGCTTTGACGCGCTGGCTGCCGGCGGCCGCATTCCGCCCGCGGCGGCACAGCTCACGGCAAAGCTCGACGTCAAACCCGAGCTGTCCTACGACCTGGCCGGCTCGCTGTCGCTGATCGGCGTCAACCGCGGTCGCAAGAAGGCGCTCAAGTCCATCCTCAAGTCGTTCCGCGAGAACTATGTGCCCGATCGCACCATGCCCATCGCCATTATGACGGCCGATGCCGAGAAGGACGGCGACTGGCTCGAAGCCGCCATCCGCAAGGAGGAGGGTTGCGCCGACGTCACGATCATTCGCAGCTCCGTCGGTCCTACCATCGGCTCGCACGTGGGCCCCGGCATGGTGGCCTGCGCGTTTTGGGGTAAGAACCGCGCCGACAAGGCGTCGCTTTCCGACCGCATCGCCCGCCGCGTGCGCGGCCAGTAGGCAAGCGCTGCGTCCGTAATCGCCCTCGACTCACAGCCCAACGCTGGCACCGAGTATTCAACCTGGTAATAACACCCAACCCAAAAGGAAAGGTTTCATGGCAAACAAGCTCTCTGTCGCATTCATCGGCACCGGAATCATGGGTGCCCCCATTGCCGGCCACATCCTGGATGCCGGCTATCCCGTCACGGTCAACAACCGCACTAAGTCCAAGGCCGCCGCGCTTATCGAGCGCGGTGCCGTTTGGGCCGATACGCCGGCAGATGCCGTGGCGAACGCCGACGTCGTCTTTACCATGGTGGGTTATCCCTCCGAGGTCGAGGAGCTCTACCTGGCGGGCGACGGCCTGCTCGCGTGCACTAAGCCCGGCGCGGTCCTGATCGACCTCACCACAAGCTCGCCCGAGCTGGCGCGCGACATTGCCGAGGCCGCCCAGGTTTCCGGCCGCATGGCGTTTGACTGCCCCGTCACCGGCGGCGAGTCTGGTGCTATCGCCGGCACGCTCACGGCTATCGTGGGCGCCACCGAGAACGATATCGCCCCAGTCCGCGACATCCTTGCCACCTTTGCGGCCAACATCTGCTGCTTCGACGGCGCTGGCAAGGGCCAGGCTGCCAAGCTCGCCAACCAGGTGTCGCTGGGCGCCTGCATGGTCGGCATGGCAGACGCCATGGCATTTGCCGAGCTGAGCGGCCTTGACCTGGAGAAGACCCGCCAGATGATCTTGGGCGGTACCGGCAAGTCCGGCGCCATGGAGAGCCTGGCTCCCAAGGCGCTCGACGGCGACTACAAGCCCGGTTTTATGGTCGAGCACTTCATTAAGGACCTGCGCCTGGCCCTTGCTTACGCCGACGACCGCGAGCTCGCGCTGCCCGGCGCCGACGTGGCCTTTACGCTCTACGACATGCTCGACGCTATCGGTGGCGCCAAGCTGGGCACCCAGGCCATCACGGTCCTCTACAAGGAGGAGGCCGACGCCATCGCCGCCGGTCTGGACTGGTCGCAGTATCGCCCCGAGGAGCACGGTGCCCACGAGGACGGCTGCGGTTGCGGCGAGCACGGCGACGAGCATGAGTGCGGTTGCGGCCACCATCACGGCGAGGACCACGAGTGCTGCGGCGGCCACGGTCATGACGACGGCCACGAGTGCTGCTGTGGCCACCATCACGGGGAGTAGCGCCCATGAGCTGGACGTTCGTGGTGCTTGCGCTGGCGCTCTTTCTCTTTGCGATCTACATCGGCTTTCTGTGCGGCCAGTGGGCGTGCGAAAAGCGCGTCATCACCAAGCGCGACTACTGGATTGCCAACTTTGCGGGAGCGGCGGCAGTCGTCCTGCTGACCTGGGTGTTCTCGCTGTTCCCGCTGGTGCAGTTTGCGCCGATCGGCTGGCTCGGCGGCTTTATCGCCGGTCTTAAGATGAGCTTTGGCGAGTCCGTTGGCCCGTGGCGCAAGCACGACGAGGTCTTTAATGTCAACAAGGCCCATCGCGCCGCCGCCGATGCGGGCGACGCCGAGGAGCGCCGCCGCGCGCGTCACAATGGTGCGGCAGACCGACAGCTCATCTCGGTCACCGATGACAGCAAGGGTGTTGGCAAGCACGCTAAGAAATAGTAAGAAGAGGTAACTATGGCAGAAAACAAAGACGAACAGCTCACCGACGAGGAGCTGGCACAGCTTCAGCTGGCAGAGGAGAACGAGAACGCCGTCGACCGCCTGGTCCAGGAGCTCGGCTGCCCCACACGCCGCATCCGCCAGTTTGCCGCCCGCGTGCTGCATCTGCTGGCCGAGCGCGACCCGCAACGCGTCGTGCCCTGCGTGCCCGCGCTGATCGAGGCACTCGACCGCCCCGAGGCTCAGACCCGCTGGGAGGCTCTCGATGCCCTGGCGGCGCTCGCCACCACCTGCCCCGAGCAGATGGGCGATGCCTTTGAGGGCGCCGAGACCGCGCTGTTCGACGAGATTTCCTCCACGCTGCGCTATGCCGCCTTCCGCCTGCTGTGCGTGTGGGGCGCCACGAGCGTTGAGCGTTCGCGCGAGGCTTGGCCCATCCTGGACGAGGCCATTCAGTGCTACCACGGCGACCTTGAGTATCGCGACATGCTCGGTTGCCTGTACGAGTTTGGCCAGGGCGAGATCGACGCCGAGGTCGCAGAGAAGCTTGCGCTGCGTCTTAAGTTCGATGCCGAGAACGGCAAGGGCAGCTATCTCAAGGCTCGCTCGAGCGAGATTTGCGAAATGCTTGTTAAACGTTTTGGCCTGGATCTCTCCAAAAAGAAGAAGCGTGCTAGCGTTAAAAAATCTGACGACGCCGAAGACGAGGAGTAACAGATTATGGCGCACGATGTAGTCCTGATTCCCGGTGACGGTATCGGTCCCGAGATTACGCAGGCCATGCGCCGCGTGGTCGAGGCCACCGGTGTCCAGATCAACTGGAACGTCCAGGAGGCCGGCGCCGGCGTCATGGACGAGTTTGGCACGCCGCTGCCCCAGCACGTGCTCGATGCGGTTGCCGAGACTAAGGTTGCCATCAAGGGCCCCATCACCACACCGGTCGGTACGGGCTTCCGCAGCGTCAACGTGGCCCTGCGCAAGCACTTCGACCTGTACGCTTGCGTGCGCCCTTGCCTGTCGCAGCCGGGCGACGGCTCGCGCTTCCGTGACGTCGATCTGGTCATCGTGCGCGAGAACACCGAGGACCTCTACGCCGGTATCGAGTTCGATGAGGGCGCTGCCGAGGTCGAGGAACTCTCGCAGCTCGTCGAGCGCTCGGGCCAAAAGACCTTCGCCGCTGATTCCGCCATCTCGATCAAGCCCATCTCCATCGCCAAGAGCCGCCGCATTGTGGAGTACGCCTTTGAGTACGCCCGCCGCTGCGGCCGCAAAAAGGTGACGGCTGTGCACAAGGCCAACATCATGAAGGCGACCGACGGCCTGTTCCTGCGCGTTGCGCGCGAGGTGGCCGCCAACTATCCCGATATCGAGTTCAACGACAAGATTGTCGACGCCACCTGCATGGGCCTGGTCCAGAACCCCAACGACTTCGATGTCCTGGTGCTACCCAACCTGTACGGCGACATTGTGAGCGACCTGTGCGCCGGCCTGGTGGGCGGCTTAGGGATGGCCCCCGGCTCCAACATCGGTGCCGACTGCGCCATCTTCGAGGCGACGCACGGCTCCGCGCCCGATATCGCTGGCCAGGATATCGCTAACCCCACGGCCGAGATTCTGTCTGCGGCTATGATGCTCGATCACCTGGGCGAGAACGACGCGGCCAATCGTATTCGCGCCGCCGTTTCTGCCACGCTCGACGAGGGTGAGCAGGTCACCGGCGACGTTCGTCGTGCCCAGACCGGCTCCGTTGAGGGCGCTGTGGGCACGCAGGCCTTTGCCGATGCCGTTATCGCGCACCTGGCCTAAGGCATGCAGACTGCAAACGCCTAAATAGTACTTAAGTGTTTGCGTATAACCTGAGAATCAATACGCCCGGCGCTCTGTCGGGCGTATTCTATTGCGGACTATGTTTCCTAACAAGGAGTAACTGATATGGGTCTGATTCAAAAGAAGGACGAGAAGGACGAGATCGACGGCATCCAGATCATCGAGCGCGGCGAAGGCCCCGATGGTGACGAGGACGAGAAGATCGACCTGGTTGCCGGTACGTCTGCCGAGCACATTGCTGCTGGCACGACGGCCGAGGAAGAGGACGCCCGTCTGGAGGCTCAGATCGCCGCAGATGCCGCTGACGAGAACCTCATGCCCGAGGAGCAAGACGAGGACGACTCCGACGCGGACGACCATGCATCCAAGCACAAGAAGACGATGATTGCCGCCTTTGTGGTTGCAGTCGTGATCGCTGCGGTGGTCGGCTTCTTTATGGGCAATGGCGGCTTTGGCGGCAAGGGCGTCGGTTCGTCGACCCTGACCGAGGACCAGCTCGATTCGACCGTGGCAAGCTATAGTTATAGCGGCAAGAAGAGCGACATCACCGCGCGCGAGGCCATCGAGAGCCAGTACAGCCTCGATACCGTCAAGGATAGTAACGGCAACTACACCGCCCCCTCTGCCGACGTCATCCTGTCTTACGTGCGCAACAAGATTCTGCTCGATGCTGCCGAGGACGAGGGCATTACCGTCTCCTCTAAGGAGATGAAGAAGTACGCCGAGGATTCTATCGGCACCTCGGACTACGACACCATGGCCAAGCAGTATGGCGTGTCCAAGGACCAGGCCAAGCAGATCGTCCGCCAGTCCGCGACGCTGCAGAAGCTCTACAAGAAGAAGGTGGGCGATGCTTCCGCGAGCATGCCGACCGCTCCGACCGAGCCTTCTGACGGCAACGAGGACACCGCGAGCAAGGATTACGCCGATTACATCATCAACCTTGCCGGTGACGAGTGGGATAGCTCGAAGGGCACCTGGAAGGACGAGAACAGCACCTACGCTAAGGCCTTCGCTAACGATGCCTTTACCGCCGATAGTGCCACCTATAAGCAGGCCATGACCGCCTATTACACCGCCTATCAGCAGTACTCCTCGCAGGCCTCGAGCGCCAGCTCCAAGTGGACCGAGTATGCCAACGGCCTGTACGCCAAGGCCAACATCAGCATCTACGGCCTGTTTGCTTAAAGGTTGCCCGAGCTTTCGAGCACGAAGTCGAAATATCTGATTGAGCCCGCTAGAACGTCGTTCTGGCGGGCTTTTTGCGTTGAGGGCGTGATTGGCGGCTTAATTATGGCTATTCATCTTTAAGTCCAAAGAGGTTATCGGCTTCATCGTCAGGCATATATTCCAGCACATCGCCCGGTTGGCAGTCGAGAGCCCGGCATATCGCGTCAAGAGTTGAAAAGCGCACGGCAGAAACCTTGCCCGTCTTGATACGCGACATATTGACCTGGGAGATACCCACGCGTTCCGCAAGCTCTTTGGATGAAATCTTGCGTTCGGCAAGCATGCGGTCGAGCCGCAGAATAATCATGGATTCCCCCTAGAGCAACTCGTCATCTTGTTTTTGCAGGATACACCCGTACTGGAAGACGCTGGCAATCAGGCTAATAATCAGGCCTGCAAAGACCATAGAGAGGTCGAGGTGCTGGCCACCAAGCGCATCCGTAAAGTTGCCGCCAAATCCTGAGAGTATCAGCCCCGTGACTATGGCACCAAGAAGCTTCACAGCAACGCCGCCAATAAGGAACAAATGTCCTACTTGACGTAGTATGCGGATGCATTCGAGGTCAAAGGGCCTGCCCGCCTTTTCAATGGCGGAGAAAAACCTGTATGCGCTTAGCGCGATGGCAAGCGCGAGGCATGCCATCATGCCGCTCCCTATGGCAGTATGACCGTCGTGCGCGACAAGCATAAGAGGAGTCTGTTCATTGGTGCCGACGAGAGCGAGAATTGGCCCTTCGCTAGCCTCAAGCTCTACGGATTGGAGACAGAACCCTTGGGAGAGGCTAGGCAATATGAGTAGATCGTAGATTGCAATGACTGCGAGGAGTCCCAGAGCGAGCGCCACGATGGTGCAGATTGTGCCCCATTTGCAGTAGCGAGTGAGCTTCCTCAGTTTGGCTATTGCCTGTTCACGGTCGATGGCTTCATTCGATTTGGATACGTTCCAGCGGATCATAGCTCCTCCAACCAATGTCTTGGATGATACTTGTATCTTATATCATACTTAATGATAAACGATAAACAATTACAGATTAGAGTAAGAGTAAGTAATGTTCCTTGATTATCGACTTTATCCGAACACCTCCCACATTCATCCGTACATGTACGGA
>CAJMNK010000053.1 GCA_905214905.1 uncultured bacterium
AACGATGTGGCGGGGCGTTCTTGCCTTTGCTCGCTGCAAGTTCCGCACGAGCCGAAGAGCACTTAATGTGCTCTTCGTGCGAGCAGGACTGTCCGCAGCAGCGAGTAAAGGTAAGAACGCCCCGCCCCAACCCAGCTAACAAAGGAGCTGATATGTGCGATTGCACAGATCATAAGGACGAGATTCCTGCCTACGACGCACAGGCCATTGAGTCCAAGTGGATGAAGGCCTGGGAGGACTCCAACCTCTTTGCCGTGGACACTGACGACAGCAAGCCCAAGAAGTACGTGCTCGAGATGTTCCCGTATCCGTCGGGCGACCTGCACATGGGCCACGCGCGCAACTACACCATCGGCGATGCCATGGCCCGTCAGGCCCGTATGCGCGGCTTTGACGTGCTGCACCCCATCGGCTTTGACGCCTTTGGCCTGCCCGCCGAGAACGCTGCCATCAAGCACAATACGCAGGCTGCCGCCTGGACGTATAAGAACATGGACCAGGCGCTCGCCACGATGAGGCGCATGGGCTTCTCCTACGATCTGGATCGTACCGTTAAGACCTGCAGCCCCGACTACTATCGTTGGGGTCAGTGGATCTTTGAAAAGATGTGGGAAAAGGGTCTGGTCTACCGCAAGAAGAACCCGGTCAACTGGTGCCCCACCTGCAAGACCGTTTTGGCCAACGAGCAGGTAACCGAGGGCAAGTGCTGGCGTTGCGGCACCGAGCCCGAGAAGCGTGACCTCGAGCAGTGGTACTACAAGATCACCGACTACTCCCAGGAGCTGCTCGATGACCTGGAGAAGCTCCCCGGCTGGCCCGAGCGCGTCAAGCAGATGCAGGCCAACTGGATCGGCCGCTCCGAGGGCGCCGAGGTCGACTTTACCCTGTGCGACGCCGATGGCGAGCCCATCGAAGGCGACGAGGGCAAGATCACCGTCTTCACCACGCGCGCCGACACGCTCTTTGGCGTTTCCTTCTTTGTCCTGTCTCCCGAGTACGCTCGTCTGCACGAGCTCGTCGAGGGCACTCAGTACGAGGAGGCCGTCACCAAGATCGTCGAGGACTCCAAGCATATCTCTGCCGTCGAGCGCGCCCAGGGTACCCTCGAGAAGCACGGCGCCTTTACGGGCCGCTACGTGGTGAACCCCGTCAACGGCGAGAAGATCCCCGTGTGGGTTGCCGACTACGTCGTAGCCGACTACGGCACCGGTGCCGTCATGGCCGTTCCCTGCGGCGACCAGCGCGACTTTGAGTTCGCCCGCAAGTACGACCTGCCGATCGTGCCGATCATCCTGGACGATGAGGATCGCGCTGCCGTCGAGGCTAGCGGCGAGACCATCGACACCTTCCATGCCGAGAACGTCGACTGGGATTGCGCCCACGCTGCCGAGGGCACGCTCGTCCAGTCGGGCAAGTACACCGGCATGCGCGGCGGCAAGCACTCTGAGGGCGAGGCTGCCATCGTGGCCGACCTCGAGGCCATGGGCTGCGGCCGTCGCAAGGTCGAGTTCCGCCTGCGCGACTGGCTCATCAGCCGTCAGCGTTACTGGGGCAACCCCATCCCGGCCATCCACTGCGAGCACTGCGGCATCGTGCCCGTGCCCGAGGACCAGCTGCCGGTGACGCTGCCCGAGAACCTGGACCTGGGTGCCGGCGAGACCCTCGCCGAGTGCAAGGAGTTCTACGAGACCACCTGCCCGGTCTGTGGTCGCCCGGCCAAGCGCGAGACCGATACCATGGACACCTTCACCTGCTCCAGCTGGTATTACCTGCGCTATACCGACCCGCACAACACCGAGCTGCCCTTCTCCCGTGAGGCCGCCGATCGTTGGATGCCCGTCGATAACTACATCGGCGGCATCGAGCACGCCATTTTGCACCTGCTCTACAGTCGCTTCTTTACCAAGGCGCTGCGCGACCTGGGCCTGCTGAGCGTTGACGAACCCTTCACCAACCTGCTGTGCCAGGGCATGGTCAAGGACGAGAACGGCGACACCATGTCCAAGTCCAAGGGCAACGTCGTGCCCCCGAGTTCGGTCATTGAGCCCTACGGTGCCGACACCATGCGTCTGGCGATCCTGTTTATCGCCCCGCCCGAGAAGGACTTCGACTGGGATCCCAAGGCCGTCGAGGGCGCTAACCGCTTCATTAAGCGCGCCTGGCGTATCGTGTGGCAGCTCGTCCAGTCCGGCGACGCCAACGTGGCCTTTGACAAGTCCGCGCTCGACGAGACAGCGATGAAGCTCTACCGCGAGCGCCATCGCACCATCGCCAAGTGCACCGAGGACTTCGACCGCGGCCAGTTCAACACCGCGATCTCGGCCGTCATGGAACTCGTCAATGCCGCGAGCGCCTACCTCAACGCTACTGAGGGCGCTTCCCGTGACAAGGCCCTGTGCTACGGCGTGGCCAAGGATATCGTGAGCGTCCTTGCCCCCATCTGCCCGTTCTGGGCCGATGAGCTGTGGCATGAGGCGCTCGGCTGTGAGGGCAACGCCTACACCGCCGCCTGGCCCGAGTTTGACCTGGCCGAGTCCATCGAGGACACGGTGCAGATTGTCGTACAGGTGCTTGGCAAGGTCCGTGGCCGCATCGACGTCGCCCGCGACGCCTCCAACGAGGAGATGCAGGCTGCCGCCGAGGCCGCCGTTGCCAAGTGGCTTGAGGGCAAGACGGTCGTCAAGGCCATCTGCGTGCCCGGCAAGCTGGTTAACCTGGTGGTCAAGTAAGCGCTGCGCGTATAGCTGACATCAAAAAGCGAGGGACGATTCCGTAGGGAGTCGCCCCTCTTTTTGGTTAAGGACACTTGCGACAACACCCAATTACCCATTTCTTGTGGAGAACCTGTGCTCACGCTGACCTGCGGGTTTGTGTTGTGGTTGCACGTTTGTGCAGGTATTGGTATAGTTTGCTTGCAAATGAAGTTGTAATTGAAAGAAGTGGGGTTTCGGCCCCGCTTCTTTTTTGTATGGATGGAGGTGCCGCAATGGTCAAGACCAAGACCGAGCAGGCGATCATCGACGCGCTCGAGGCCGTCGCTCCCCAGCACGATGTCGACATCGTCGACGTTGAGCTCGTGGGTGCCACCAAGGCCCCCTGCGTGCGCGTGCGTATCGAGGGTGCCGAGGGTCAGAGTCTGTCGCTCAACGACGTCACGGCCAATACCAAGTGGGTCGGCGACGTGATTGAGGAGCTCGACCCCATCTCTTCGAGCTATACGCTCGAGGTGTCGAGCCCGGGCATGGCGCGCCCGCTGCGCCGTCCGCGCGACTTTGCCCGCTTTGTGGGCGAGGACTGCGAGCTCACCTCCACCGCCACCGAGGGCCGTCGCAAGTACGCCGGCAAGATTGCCGCCGCCACCGAGACCGACGTGACCCTCGAGCTCGAGGACGGCGAGTCCGTCACCCTCGATTTCTCTGATGTTAAAAAGTGCAAGTTGAAGCCCACCTACGACTTCAAGCCCGCGAAGGAAGGAAAGTAAGATGGCAGCATCCGACATGATGTCCGCCCTGATGGAGCTTTGCCAGGAGAAGCACATCGACCAGCTCTACCTGATCGACCGCCTGGAGCAGTCGCTCGCCAAGAGCTATGCCGAGATCCTGCATCTTGAGTGGGGCGCCAAGGTGACCATCGACCGCACCACCGGCAAGATCTACGTCTACCGCCTGGAGCCGATCGACGATTCCATGGACGAGGAGGGCAACTTCACCGAGTTCGAGGAGATCGACGTCACCCCCAAGAACACGAGCCGCATCGCTGCCCAGCACGCCAAGGCCGAGATCAACGCCATCGTGCGCAACTCCGCCCGAGAGCAGATCTACGAGGAGTTCTCCGGCCGCATCGGTGATCTCATCAGCGGTACCGTGCTGCAGTCCACGCCCGACTTCACGATCGTCAAGATCCGCGAGGGCGTCGAGGCCGAGCTTCCTCACTTCGACCAGCGCCGTTACGAGAACGAGCGCAACGAGCGTCCGATGGGCGAGCGCTACCTGCACAACCAGCACATCAAGGCCGTGATCATCGACGTTCGCGACCCCAACTCCAACCTGCAGCCGGTTCGCGGCGAGCACAGCCGTCCGCCGATTGTCATCTCCCGTACCCACCCCGAGCTCATGCGTCGCCTGTTTGAGCAGGAGGTGCCCGAGATCTATGAGGGCACCGTCCAGATCAAGTCGATCGCCCGCGAGCCCGGCCAGCGTTCCAAGGTCGCCGTCCACTCCCTCGACGACCGTCTGGATCCCGTGGGCGCCTGCGTCGGCCCCAAGGGCAGCCGTGTTCGCGCTGTCGTGGGCGAGCTCCGTGGCGAGCGCGTCGACGTCATCCTGTGGGATGCCGATCCTGCCGTCTACGTCGCCAACGCCCTGTCGCCCGCTAAGGTCACCCGCGTCCTCATCGACGAGGAGAAGGCCTACGCCGGCGTCATCGTGCCCGACGACCAGCTGTCCCTCGCCATCGGCAAGGAGGGCCAGAACGCCCGCCTCGCCGCGCGCCTGACCGGCTGGCACATTGACATCAAGTCCGAGACGCTTGCCGCCGACATCCTCAAGAACGTTCCCGTTCACGAGGAGCCCGCCGCCGACCTGATCGGTGACGAGGAGGACGAGGACGTCCGCCGCTGCGAGTACGTGTCCGAGGACGGCATCCAGTGCCGCAACCAGGCCCGTCCCGGCTCCCGTTTCTGCGGTGTCCACGACACCGACGCCTTCGATGATGCGGAGGACCTGATCTAGCGCGCGGTCGCGCCGGGTGGGTCCCGGCGCGTCTCCCACGCTCGTTCAGTCTCTAGGCACCCAAGGTGCCAGAAAGGGTAGGTGAAGTCATATGGCAAAAGTCCGTGTGTCCACCCTGGCCAAAGAGTTCGGCATGACCTCTAAGGAACTGATGGGTCATCTCGCCGATATGAAGATTCCCGCTAAGTCCGCTTCCTCCACCTTGGAGGATGCCTACGTTGCCATGGTCCGCAAGCAGCTCGCCTCGGTGATTGAGGCCCGCGCTCAGGAAGTCGAGGCCGCCAAGCAGGCCGAGGAGCAGGCAGCTGCCGCCGAGGAGGCCGCACGCGCCGCCGAGGCCGAGCGCGAGCGCATCGCCGCCGAGAAGGCCCGCGAGGAGGAGCGCCGCCAGTTTGCCGCAGCCCAGGCTGCCGAGGAGGCTGCCCGCGCCGAGGCCGAGGCCAAGAAGAAGGCCGAGCAGGAGCGCCTTGCTCGCGAGAAGGAGGAGGCTGCTCGCGAGGCCCAGCGCCGCGCCGTTCCCGCTTCCGACTCCGGTTCGCGCTTCCGTTCGCTGCTCGACCAGATCGCCGCACAGGAGACCGTGCTCAAGGAGAAGAAGGACGCCGAGGACAAGGCCAAGGCCGAGCGTGCCGCCGAGCGCGGTAACCGTCGTGGCGGCAACAACGACCGCCGCGGAGGCCGTCGTAACGATCGTAACGCCTCCGACAGCAACTCCGAGCGCAACGCCTCCGAGAGCCGTCCGCACAGCCATCGCACCAACGCCAGCAACAACGTCGCTGCCGGCATGGACTTCCCCAACCCCGACAAGCAGGGCAAGGGCAAGAAGCGCAAGGGCGGTCACAACAACGAAGAGGACCACTACAGCCGTATGGCTCGCGAGGCCGAGGAGTACAGCCGCGAGAAGGTGCTCGAGGAGGCTCGTGCCGCCGTCGAGGAGGCCTCTCGCGAGTCCACCGGTCGCCGCAAGAAGCGCAAGGAGAAGCGCGAGCGCGAGGCTGCCAAGGCTCAGGAGGAGCGCAAGATAGAGGAGGCGCTGGCCCAGGGCGTGAACCCCGAGGAGCTCGACGCCATCAAGGTTTCCCAGGGCGTTACCGTCCAGGAACTCGCCGAGGCACTTGACGTTCCGGCCAACGACATCATCAAGCGCCTGTTCCTGCTGGGCACGCCGCTCACCATGACGCAGTCCATGTCCGATGACCTTGTCGAGCTCGTTGCCGACGACCTGGGTCGTCAGATCAAGATCATTACCCCCGAGGAGGAGAACACCTTCTCGTTCTACGACGATCCCGCCGACCTTAAGCCGCGCGCCCCGGTCGTCACCGTCATGGGCCACGTCGACCACGGCAAGACGAGTCTCCTCGACGCCATCCGTCACACCGGCGTCGCTGCCGGCGAGGCGGGCGGCATTACGCAGGCCATCGGCGCTTCGCAGGTCATGATCAACGACCGCAAGATCACCTTCATCGATACCCCGGGTCACGCCACCTTTACGGCCATGCGTGCCCGTGGCGCCAAGGTGACCGACATCGTCATTCTGATCGTGGCTGCCGACGACGGCGTCATGCCCCAGACCATCGAGTCGATCAACCACGCCAAGGCCGCCGGCGTACCCATCGTCGTCGCCGTCAACAAGATCGATAAGCCGGGCGCCAACCCCGACCGTGTGCGTCAGGAGCTCACCGAGTACGGTGTCATCCCCGAGGAGTGGGGCGGACAGAACATGTTCGTCAACATCTCGGCCAAGCAGAAGATCGGTATCGACGACCTTCTGGAGACCGTGCTGCTCCAGGCCGACGTGCTCGAGCTCAAGGCCAACCCGGACACCTTTGCCTCCGGCAACGTCCTCGAGGCCAAGCTTGACAAGGGCCGCGGCTCGGTCGCTACCGTGCTCGTGACCCGCGGTACCCTGCACGTGGGCGATACGCTGGTCGCCGGCCTTACCTACGGCCGCGTCCGCGCCATGCTCGACCCCAAGGGTCGCGCCGTCACCGAGGCCGGTCCCTCCGACGCCGTCGAGATCCTGGGTCTGCAGTCCGTGCCCAACGCCGGTGACGAGTTCCGCGTGTTCGAGGACGAGCGCGAGGCTCGCGCCCTGGCCGACGAGCGTTCGCTCAAGGCCCGTATCGAGGAGCAGAGCCGCGTCAAGCACGTCACGCTCGAGAACCTCTTCGAGACCATTGCCGATGCCGAGGTCAAGGAGCTCAACCTGATCATCAAGGCCGACGTCCAGGGCTCCATCGAGGCCCTTCAGGACTCGCTCGACAAGATGGATCAGTCCGAGGTTCGCATCAACACGATCCACTCCGCCGTTGGCGCCATCAACGAGACCGACGTCGTCCTGGCCGACGCCTCCAACGCCATCATCATCGGCTTTGGCGTCCGTCCCGACGGTAAGGCCCGCTCCGCCGCCGAGCGCGAGGGCGTCGAGATCCGTTGTTACGACGTCATCTACAAGTGCCTCGAGGAGCTCGACGCCGCCCGTATCGGCATGCTCAAGCCCACCGAGGTCGAGGTCGCCACGGGTACCGCGACCGTCCTGGACACCTTCAAGGTGCCCAAAGTCGGTATCGCCGCCGGTGTCCGCGTCGAGGAGGGCGAGATCGCCGCGACCGATTCCGTGCGCCTGGTGCGCGACGGCATCGTGGTCTTCAACGGCAAGATCGCCTCGATGCGCCACTACAAGGACGAGGCCAAGAGCCTCAAGAGCGGTTCCGAGGGCGGCATTGGCCTGGAGAACTTCCAGGACATCAAGCCCGGTGACCAGATCGAGGGTTACCGTATCGACCAGGTTGCCCGTACCGAGTAGGGGGTAGCGCTATGAAGCAAACGCAGGCAACCCGCCGTCTGGGCGAGCAGCTTCGCGAGAAGCTCGGTTATATCCTGCTCTTTGAGGTTTCCGATCCGCGTCTCGACCTGGTTACTTTGACCGCGGTCGAGGTCGCGGTGGACCGTTCGTTCGCGCGCGTGTACGTATCGTGCGATGCGAGCCGCTACGATGAGGTCATGGAGGCGCTCGCAAGCGCCAAGGGCCGTATTCGCAGCCTGTTGGCTCGCTCGCTCGATTGGCGTGTCACGCCCGAGCTCGATTTTCGCATCGACCGCTCGACCGATGAGGCCGAGCGCATCACGCGTGCGCTGGAAAACGTTCCCGCCACGCTTGCGATCGAAAAGGACGAGGACGGCTATCCGATAGCGGATGCCGCCCAGGAGGCAGCTTTAGATGACTAATTCCGCCGACCTCGCCTCGTGCGAGTCTGCAGATATTCAGCGACGCATCCTCGAGCTCATCGAGGGTGCGTCCTCCATTGCGATTTCGGGACACACTTCTCCCGACGGCGACGCCTTGGGCTCTGTATTGGGTCTGGGCCTTTCGCTCATGAAGTTTTTTCCCAACAAGGACATTGCGCTGCTGCTGGCAGATGATGACCCGGTTCCGCGCATCTACCGCTTTATGGAAGGCTCCGATCGCCTGGTGCCGGCATCTGCGTACACCGGCAATCCGGACCTGTTCATCTCGGTGGACGTGCCGGTCGTCGAGCGCCTCAACAACTCGGCCGAGGTGCTTCGCCGCTCCAAGCATGTGGTGTGCTTCGATCACCATCCGGCGCGCGGGGAGTTTGCCGAGCTCAGTCTGAGACGCGTCGAAGCTGCAGCCTGCGCCATGATCATCGACCGTTTCTTGGACAATTGCGGCATTGTCGCACGTGATGGCGTCGCGACTTGCTTGCTGTGCGGCTTGGTGACCGACACCGGTCGTTTTCAGTACCAGAACGCCGATGCTGCTGCGTTCCATGCGGCCTCGCGCCTGGTGGCGCACGGTGCCGATCCGGCGCGCGTCGCGCTCGAGGTATATCAGAGCATGCGCGTCGAGTTTTTGCACCTCAAGTCCATCGTTATGGGCCGCATTAAGACGGTGGCCCACGGGCGCGTCGCGTATAGTTACGCGTACCAGAGTGACCTTGAGGCTTGCGGTGTCACCTCGGATGAGTGCGACGGCCTGGTCGATGTGGTGCGCTCGGTGATGGGCGTCGAGGTCTGCCTGTTCCTGAAGGGCATTGAGGGCGATACCAAGGTGCGCGGCAACCTGCGCTCAAAGGGCGACCTCAACGTGTCCGAGATTGCTGCTGCCTTTGGCGGAGGCGGACATTCCGCTGCCGCCGGTTTCTCCAACAACGGAACGATTCTCGAGACGCTCACCGTGGCACTTCCCATGCTGGCCGAGCTGGTAGGGGAGGATCCCGCTTCGGTGACCGTCGAGCTTTAACTTTTTGGATGGTACATGGCTCGTCGTACGCCTTCACAACTGAATATGCTGCTCGCCGTCGATAAGCCGGTGGGCTGCACGTCCCACGATGTGGTCTCGCAATGCCGGCGCGCCCTCCATGAGCGGCGCGTCGGCCATGCCGGCACGCTCGACCCCATGGCATCGGGTGTCATGGTGGTGGGCGTGGGCCAGGCCACTCGTCTGCTGGGCATGCTCACGCTCGATACCAAAAGCTACGTCGCCGATATTTCGTTTGGCGCCGAGACGAATACCGATGACGCGGAGGGCGAGGCGGTCCGCACGGTGGCTGTTGCCAACGAGCTCTGCGATCCTGCCTATGCCCGTGAGCACTTGGCCGCCATGCTGGGTCCGCAGATGCAGGTGCCGCCGGCGTTTTCGGCTATCTCGGTCAATGGCGTTCGCGCCTATAAGTCTGCTCGCGAGGGCAATGCGGTGGACCTACCTCCGCGCCCCGTCGAGGTCTATGCCGCCGACCTGATCGCCGTGGGCGGCGAGGGCGATTCGTGTGTGTGGACCGTGGCGTTCTCGGTGAGCAAGGGCACCTACATTCGTGCGCTCGCTCGCGACCTGGGCCGCGCCTGCGAGAGCGCCGCGCACATTTCCGCGCTGCGCCGCACGGCCTCCGGTGTTGTTTCCATTGGCGCCTGTCATGCGGTCGAGGAGCTTTCTCCCGAGTCCGCCGCTGGCTTTGCCCTGGATCCCATTGTGGCCCTGGGCGCCACTCGCGTTGACTTGCCGGGCAATCTTGCCGACGACCTGCTCTGCGGCCGACGCATTCCCGTTGAGCGTGCGCTTGCCGATTTCGATGCCTCGAAGGCGCCGTTTGCGTTGGTGCTCGATGGGGGACTCAAGGCGCTCGCCCGCATTGAGGGTGGCCGCTTTGTCATGGAGCACGTTTTTCCGCAGGCAATCGGCGGTGTTCGATGATGTTGTCCGCTCGCGAGCTCGCGCGTATCTTTTTCGCGGGCGAGTCGGACGAGGCTCGCATCTTTACTGCCGATGCGTTTGATGAGTGCGAGCACCTGGGTGCCACATCAATTGCCATCGGCGTGTTCGACGGCGTGCACCGTGGACACCAGGAACTCATCGAAGCGCTTGTCTGTGATGCCCGTGCCCATGGCTGTAAGGCGGTCGTGGTTACCTTCGATCCCGACCCGGATGTTGTGGTGAGCCCTTCGCCCGCTCAAAAATTGATGACGACGGCCGACCGTCTGCATGCCTTGGCTCAAACCGGGGTTGATGCGGTGGTGGCCGTTCCCTTTACGCCAGAGGTTGCGGCACTCGACCATGTTGGTTTTCTTGCGCTGCTGTCGCGCGTGGTTGACATTCGTTCGATTCGCGTTGGCAGTGACTTTAGACTGGGTCGTGGCGGTGCTTCTGGTGTTGCCGAGATGCGCGCCTGGGGTTCCGAGCACGGCGTTGACGTGTATGGTCACGACCTGCTTTGCGAGGGCGGTGAGGCTATTTGTGCCACCCGCATTCGTCATGAGCTGGGACAGGGCCATGTGGAGCTTGCTGCTGAGTTGCTCGGCCGCCCGTATATGGTGCGTGGCGGTGTTATTCGCGGCCGTCACGAGGGGTCTGGCATGGGCTTTCCCACGGCAAACCTGCAAGTTCCCGATGGTATTCAGGTGCCAGCCGACGGCGTGTATGAGGGTCTGGTGCTCGTCGATGACACCGTGTGGCCCGCTGCCGTGAACGTCGGCCTGCCGCCGACGTATGCCGACGATGCCGCTTCGGCGCATCTCGAGGCTAATTTAATTGGTTATACGGGCGACCTGTACGGCGCTTCCGTTTCGCTGGCGTTTACGCGCTGGCTGCGTCCGTCGCGCGTGTTCGATTCGCTGGATGAGTTGATCGCGACCGTCGAGGGTAATATCGAAGATATTCGTCACAACTTGGGCGAGCAGGGGGTGAGCATCCGTGATTAGCGATGAGGAAAAAGACCAGGTACGCGCTGCGTCCGACCTAGTCGCCATCGTGCAGGAAACGGTTGAGCTCAAGCCCCGCGGCCATGAGTTTTGGGGCTGCTGCCCTTTTCATGGCGAAAAGACGCCGTCTTTCCACATTATTCCCGCCACGCAGGTGTGGCATTGCTTTGGCTGCGGCGAGGGTGGCGACGTCTTCACCTATATCATGAAGCGCGAGAACCTGAGCTTTCCCGAGTCAATCCGTTATCTGGCCGATCGCGCGGGTATTGAGCTGCACGACACCGGAGACCGCCGCGAGCGCGGTACTAAGCGTGCCCGAATCTACGATCTGTGCGCCGAGACCGCCCAGTTCTACCACACCATGCTTATGCGCGGTAAGGACGGCCGTCCGCGCGAGTACTTTGCCAGCCGCGGCATGGGTGGCGACGTCTGCCGCCGCTACTGCCTGGGCTTTGCACCAGGTCGCAACGCTCTGGTGTCGCACCTGTCCCAAGCGGGTTTTACCCCGCAGGAGATGATCGACGCCAACGTTGCCGTGAGCCGCGGGCGCGGGCAGCTTGCCGACCGCTTTTACGACCGCGTGATGTTCCCCATCTTTGATGAGCAAGGGCATAACATCGCCTTTGGCGGTCGCATCATGGGTGACGGCCAACCTAAGTACCTCAACACCGCCGAGACGAGCGTGTTTCATAAAAAACGAAACCTCTACGGCTTTAATTGGGCCAAGGAGTTTATCGTCGCGCAGGATACCGCCATTGTGGTGGAGGGCTATACCGACTGCATCGCCTGTTGGGAGGCGGGGATTAAAAACGTTGTCGCCACGCTGGGCACCGCGCTCACGGAGCATCACGTCAAGACGCTCACTCGCTTTGCCAAGCGCATCGTGTATATGTTTGACGGCGATGCCGCGGGCCAGAAGGCCGCCCGTCGCGCGATTCAGTTTATCGAGCAGGATTCGATGGACCTGCGCTGCGTGGTGCTGCCCGACGGCAACGATCCCATGGAGTTCATCACGGCGCACGGCGGAGAGGAGCTGCAGAAACGTATTGACGCCGCCGAGCCGCTTATGGACTTTGTCTACCGTTCGCTGCAGGAGTCGAGCGACATCACCACGCCGGGCGGCCGCGCCAAGGCGCTGGAAGATGCACTGACGCTTATCTATCCGCTGCGCGATAGCTATATGATCGACACGTACTTTATCCAGATTGCCGATCTGCTGGGTTTGGATTTGGAGACGGTGCGCGCGAGTTCGGGTCGCGTGTTTCGCGATGTCGCTAAACGCGAGGATGCGGAGCGTCGCCGTGAGCAGAACTATGAACGCCAGAGGGCGCAGGCCGAACGCTTTGGAAATGCGGACGGTCGGGCATCGGGTTCTCGCGATGCCGGTCGCGGTGCTTGGGCATTGGGCGCGACGCCGCCGGTGTCCGCGCCGGTCGAAGAAGAGCCGTACGACTACGTCCCGCTCGATGCCTACGGTGCCGCGCCCGTGGAGGTCGTCGACGACCTGCCGCCGATCGATGTGCCTGATGGTATGGGCGTTGTGCCCGCCGGTTCCCTGACAGACGCCTCGGCCACTATGGTTTTGACCGATCTAGAGCGCAAGTCCTTGGCAGGGGAGCGCGAGCTGCTGACGATGCTCACGAGCTACCCCGACCTGTTCCGCACGTATGCCGACCGCATCTGCTCCATCGAGTGGGTTGACCCACGTCACGAGTCCATCGCATGGGCCGTACTGGCGACGCCCCCGGGCACCGATCCTGCGACCTGCATGGATGCGGCGCGCTCGGTGTGTCCCGAGGCGGCAACGCTTGTGAGTGCCGGGCGCATCTCGGCGACGAGCAAGCACCCCACCGAGACGAACATCGTGTTTATGCTCGATACGCTCGAGCTCTACACCATCAAGCGCCGCATGCGTGCCGCACAGGCCAAGCTGCGCCAGGATCGTTCGCTCGACGATGAGGCCCGTCGCGCGCTGACCGTGCAGGCCGCGCAGGATTCGCAGCGTCAACGCGAGCTGCAAAAGTCGATCGGCGGCGTGGCGGACCCGTTCCGTTTGAACGGCTTGGAGGCCGCAGGCACCGAACAAGCCTAGATGTTGTGGTCAACCAGCGTATTCTCGCCTATATCCAGTTCTCTTTTTGGGTATAGACGTCAATGTGTGTGCTAAAGTATTGAGTCCTGTGGACTATGAAGGGAGAATCTGTGCCAAAAAAGACTGAGAGCACGGGTACTGGGCTGGAATCCTACGTTGCAAAGCTCATGGGCAACGACTCAAACAGGACTTCGGTAACCGAGGACGAGATTCAGGTCGCCCTGAAGGATATCGATGTTTCTGACGAGCAGCTCACCGCGGTGTATTCCGCGCTGCGCAACAGCGGCATCCAGATTATCTCCGCGAGCGGTAACGACGACGCCCCCATGGACGTCGACGATGACGATAACGATACCGATACCGACAATTTCGATGACGACGACGAGCACGATTCCGGCTCGCTCGACGATCACGAGCTCAAGATGGCCCGTCAGGCCGACGCCGAGATGGGTTCTTCCAAGAGCAAGAAGAAGCGCACCGTGCGCACGTCCCGTTCACGCTCGCGCGTGCGTGGCATCGATGCCTCCACGGTGATGCTGACCGGCGACCCGGTCCGTATGTACCTCAAGGAGATCGGCAAGGTCGACCTGTTGACCGCCTCCGAAGAGGTCGATCTGGCCATGAAGATCGAGGCCGGTCTTGAGGCCACCGAGAAGCTCGAGGCTGCCGAGTCAGGCGAGCTCGAGCTCACGCGTGCCGAGATGCGCCGTCTGACCCGTATCGAGAATGTCGGCCTCGAGGCCAAGCAGGCTCTCATCAGCGCAAACCTGCGTCTGGTCGTCTCCATCGCCAAGCGCTATGTTGGCCGCGGCATGCTGTTCCTGGACCTGATCCAGGAGGGCAACCTCGGTTTGATTCGCGCCGTCGAGAAGTTCGACTACCAGAAGGGCTTTAAGTTCTCCACGTACGCCACGTGGTGGATTCGTCAGGCCATTACGCGCGCTATCGCCGACCAGGCCCGTACCATCCGTATTCCCGTGCACATGGTCGAGACCATCAACAAGCTCGTCCGCGTGCAGCGTCAGCTCCTTCAGGACCTGGGCCGCGACCCGACCCCCGAGGAGATCGGTGCCGAGATGGACATGAGCGCCGACCGCGTCCGCGAGATCCAGAAGATCTCGCAGGAGCCCGTGTCGCTCGAGACCCCCATCGGCGAGGAAGAGGATTCCCAGCTGGGCGACTTCATCGAGGACTCCCAGGCCATCGTTCCGCCCGATGCCGCCAGCTTCTCCATGCTGCAGGAGCAGCTCACCCAGGTGCTCGATTCGCTTGCCGATCGTGAGCGCAAGGTTATCGAGCTGCGCTTTGGCCTTGTCGACGGACATCCCCGTACGCTCGAGGAAGTCGGCCGCGAGTTTGGCGTCACGCGCGAGCGCATCCGCCAGATCGAGTCCAAGACCCTGGCCAAGCTCCGCCACCCGAGCCGTTCGAGCAAGCTGAAGGACTATATCGAAAGCTAGTCAAGCAAGAAGCGCCCTCAAGCACATCCGCTTGGGGGCGCTTTCATGTAGCCGTTAGGGACGTCCCCAATGACCACTCATTGGGGACAGACTTAAATGAGTGCCCGCAAAATGAGAGTGAACCTGGCAGTTGGGGACGTTCCTTTTTTGCCGGCACTTTGGGACACTCCTTGCCGCAACGGTTGGGTCGGAAAATTTCTTAAAAAAGTTCTTGCCCTAAGCTGATTCGTCCGTATAATAAACTTCGTTGCTTGAGAGCACGCACCTATTCCTCGGTAGCTCAATGGTAGAGCACGCGGCTGTTAACCGCGCTGTTGTAGGTTCGAGTCCTACCCGGGGAGCCAGAATTTCTCAGCCCATTCCGTTGGGCTTTAAATTCCTCGGTAGCTCAATGGTAGAGCACGCGGCTGTTAACCGCGCTGTTGTAGGT
>CAJMNK010000054.1 GCA_905214905.1 uncultured bacterium
CCGCACGAGCCGAAGAGCACTTAATGTGCTCTTCGAGCGAGCCCAGGACCTGACCGAACAAAAATCAAACGGCCGGCCCCGGGCATGGCTACGTTGACTTGCTTGCCGCCCGGATGGCATCTTGGCGCCTAGATACTTTGACTGATATTTATTGAACGAAGGACGCTCCTTGTTGATGAGGGGCGTCCTTCTGGTTTTGTATTACTTTGGAATTGTGGTCGTGCCCTTACTTGGCGTCTGCCCAGGTCACTCCAGTCGAAGCTTCGGCGATCAGCGGTACGCGGAGCTCTACCACGTGCTCCATGACGTCTTGGACCATGGCGGTGAGGCGCTCGACTTCGTTGCCGGGGCACTCAAAGTCCAGTTCGTCGTGTACCTGCAGGATCATGTGGGCGGCAAAGCCCTCTTCTTCCAGACGGCGACTCACGCGGGCCATCGCGATCTTGATGATGTCGGCCGCGGTGCCCTGCATGGGGTGGTTCATGGCCGTGCGCTCGCCAAAGCCGCGAAGCTGCGGATTTTTGGCCTTAAGCTCCGGAATGTGGCGACGGCGGCCGTACATGGTCTCAGCGTAGCCCGTCTGCTTGGCACGTGCCACCACGTTGTCGAGGAACGTACGCACACCCGGGTAGGCCTCGTAGTAGCGGTCGATCATGTCGCGTGCCTCGACCATCGAGATATGCAGCGACTGCGATAGGCCGTAAGCCTGCTGACCATACACGATGCCAAAGTTCACGGCCTTGGCGCGGCTGCGCAGGTCGGGCGTCACCTCGGACACCGGCACGCCAAACACGCGCGCGGCCGTCTCGGCATGGAAGTCCTCGCCCTCGTTAAAGGCGCGCACCAGATGCTCGTCACCAGAGAGATGCGCCAGCAGACGCAGCTCGATCTGCGAGTAGTCCACCGCCAAAAAGACGCTTCCCTCGCCTGCCGAAAACGCCGTCTTGACAGTACGGCCCAGCTCCGAGCGCGTCGGGATGTTCTGAAGGTTCGGGTCGCTCGAAGACAAACGCCCCGTCGCGGTGATGGTCTGGTTGTACGTGGTGTGCACACGCCCGTCACCACGGCGCAGCGGGCCCAGCGTGTCCAGATAGGTCGACTTAATCTTGGACTTCTCACGCCAGTCCAAAATCAGGCGCACGATCTCGTGGTCGCGGGCAAGGTCGCTCAGCACCTTGGCGTTGGTCGAATAGTAGCCGCGCTTGGTCTTTTTGAGGCCCTTGGTCGGAAGTCCCATAACATCAAACAGCACGTGCGAGAGTTGCATGGGGCTGCCGATGTTAAAGGTCTCGTCGCCGGCCAGGTCGCGAATGCTGCGCTCGACATCGGCAATCTGGGTCGCCAGGCCCTCGGACAGACTGTGCAGGCGGTCGGGGTCCACGAGCATGCCCGCGCGCTCCATCTTGGCAAGCACCGGCACGAGCGGCATCTCGATCCCATCGAACACGTTGGCGGCGTTCTCGCGGGCCATGCGGTCACGCAGCGGTGCAACCAGCGCCAGCGTCAAGGCCGCCGTGCGAGCGGCGGGCGCAGGAGCGTCCTCGCCAGCACCCTCTGCGCCGCGCGCCGCAGGCAGCGCCATCTGCAGATACGTATCGGCCAGATACACCTCGTCAAACTCGGAGCGATCGGAATCCAGCAGATAGGCAGCGACCACGGTATCGAAGATACGCGTGGAATCGGCAGCGAGCGGATCCATGAGCTCGGGCTCGGAAGAATCGATGGGCGAAAGCTCGTGCAGCAGCGCCTTCATATCCGGGCTCGCCACACGGCCTTCCATAAACAGACGCGCGAGCACGCCGGCAATCACGCCGTGGGCGAAGTTGAAGCCCTCAACCTCAGCCGCCGCACCACTGTCGCCCTCCTCGAGCGCAAACAGGCCCTTGGACGTCGCCAACCACAGCGTGCGCGTCAGCCCAAAGAGCGCGCCCTCTTCCTTGTCATCGTCCACCACGGCGGCGACCCACTCGCCGGCATCAATCACGCGGGAGACCTCAGCCGCAACGGCACCAAGCGCGCCAGCATCGCCGGCGGCTGCGCGCAAAACGGCGGGAATCTCAAACGTGCTGGCAGCTGCCCCGCCCTCGCCGCCGATCAGCGCCAAGAAACGGTTCTGCATGGCGGTGATACCAAGCGTGCCCAGCGCCGCGGAAACCTCATCGGCGGAAAACGCCGGGAAGGACGTCGCCTCAAAATCGAGCTCAACGGGTGCATCGGTGCGGATGGTCGCCACCTTACGGCTCAGCAGCGCGTCGTCGATGTGTGCGCGCAGGTTTTCGCCCATCTTGCCCTTGACCTCATCGGCGTGTGCGATGACCTCGTCCAAGCTGCCGTACTGAGCGATGAGCGCGCTCGCCTTTTTGGGGCCGATGCCCGGCACGCCGGGGATGTTATCGGACGTATCGCCCTTCAGGCCGTAAAAATCGGGCACGAGCGCCGGCGTGATGCCGTGATACAGATCGTCCACGCTCTCGGGCGTCATGATCGCCACGTCGGACAGGCCCTTGCGGGTCGAGACCACGTTGACGTGCTCGGTCACGAGCTGATACATATCGCGATCACCGGTCACCAGCAGCATGTCACAGCCGGCCTGCTCGCCCAGGCGCGCCATGGTTCCCAGGATATCGTCGCCTTCCCAGCCCTCGGACTGCAAAATGGGCACGTTGAGCGCGGCGAGCAGCTCCTTGATCATGGGGAACTGCGCGTGCAGGTCGGGGTCCATGGGCGGGCGCTGCGCCTTGTACTGCGGCAGCATCTCCATACGCACGCGCGGCTTGCCCTTGTCAAACGCCACGACAACGCCGTCGGGATTAAAGGCATCGATCATCTTGAGGAACATGTTCAGAAAACCAAAGATCGCGTTGGTGGGGCGACCGTCCGGCGCGTTCATGGTCGGCGGCACGGCGTGGAAGGCGCGATGCATGAGCGAGTTGCCGTCGATGACGGCAAAGGTACGGCGCTTTTCAGACATATTGAATACCTCGCTTTGGGCTGGGCACGGTTTGCTCACACCAGTTTACACGCTCCCCGCCCCGCGGCCACCGCACATCAGGCTTCCCTGCCGCCGCGGGCCCGCGCGTGATACGATGGCTCACGGTACATCAACCAGCACGATCGATCCGAAAGGAGCCTGCGTCATGGAGCGTCCCAGCGCATGGAAAAAGTACACGCCACAGCAGATCGAGGAGCTCGAGGAGCTTTGCCGCGGCTATAAGCAGTTTTTGAGTGAGAACAAGACCGAGCGCCTGTGCGTCAAGGCCGGTATCAAGATGGCCGAGGAGGCGGGCTACGTCAATCTGGAGACCGTGATCGCCGAGGGCCGCGCGCTCAAGGCCGGCGACAAGGTGTACGCCGCCAACCACGGCAAGGACCTTATGCTCGTCAACCTGGGAACCGCCCCGCTCGAGCAGGGCTTTAACATCCTGGGCGCCCACGTGGACTCGCCGCGCCTGGACCTCAAGCAAAACCCCGCCTTCGAGGCCGGCGACATGGCCTACCTCGACACGCACTACTACGGCGGCGTCAAGAGCTACCACTGGGTAGCCTCCCCGCTCGCACTCGTGGGCGTCATCTGCAAAAAGGACGGCACCACCGTCGACATCAACATCGGCGACAAGGCGGATGACCCGGTCTTTACCATCTCCGACCTGCTGATCCACCTCTCGAGTGAGCAGATGGCCAAGCCCGCCAAGGACGCCGTCGACGCCGAGATCCTCGACGTGATCGTGGGCGGCCGCCCCGTCAAGTTTAACGAGGACGACAAGGACGCTCCCAAGGAGCCCGTCAAGCAGATGTTCCTGGATATCCTCAAGGAGCAGTACGACGTCGAGGAGGAGGACTTCCTCTCCGCCGAGATAGAGGTCGTGCCCGCCGGCCCCGCCCGCGACATGGGCCTCGACCGCTCCATGATTTTGGGCTATGGCCACGACGACCGCGTCTGCGCCTACCCCTCCATGCTCGCCCAGATCAATGTGGCCAATGTCGAGCGTACGAGCATCACGCTCATCGTCGATAAGGAGGAGATCGGCTCCGTGGGTGCCACCGGTATGACGAGCCGCTTCTTCGAGAACACCGTCGCCGAGATCATGACGCTCGCCGGCGAGGATAGCCCGCTGGCCCTGCGCCGCGCGCTCGCCCGCAGCCGCATGCTCTCCTCCGACGTGTCCGCCGGCTTCGACCCGGGCTACGCCGGCAAGTTCGAAACCAAGAACGCAGCCTTTATGGGTCGCGGCCTGTGCTTTAACAAGTACACGGGCAGCCGCGGCAAGGGCGGCTCTAACGACGCCGACGCCGAGTATGTGGCCCTCATCCGCGACATCATGGACGAGGCCGGCGTGGACTTCCAGACCTGCGAGCTCGGTCGCGTCAACGCGGGCGGCGGCGGCACCATCGCATACATCATGGCTAAGTACGGCATGAACGTCATCGACTCTGGCGTTGCCGTCCTGTCCATGCACGCCCTGTGGGAGGTCGCTAACAAGGCCGATATCTACGAGGCCTATCGCGGCTACAAGGCCTTCATCGAGCGCGCGTAACCAACCCTTCATCAGTTGCGGTGAAATACAGACTAACCTGGCCCATAAACGGCCAAAACAGACCGTATTCCACCGCAACTTCCTTTTTGGCAGAGGAGAGTCCATGCTGCAGGTCGTCATTTCGCCCGCCAAGCAGATGCGCGCGGCCCAAGATGCTTTTGAAGTCCTGGGCATCCCACCCTTTGCGCGCGAGACGGCTCGCCTCCACCGCGCACTGCTAGATATCGAGCGGAATGAAGGCAGCGGCGGCCTGCAGGCGCTATGGAACGTGAGTGACAAACTGCTGGGGCCTTGCCTCAACACCCTGCATGAGTTCGGGCCCATCCTGAAAAACGGCGATCTCGACAATCCCGCACTCGCCTGTCACCTCTCCCCTGCCGTCATGTCCTACCACGGCATTCAATACCAGAGCATGGCGCCCGAGGTGATGGATTCCGCGCAGTTCGCATGGCTGCAAAGCCACCTGTGGATCCTCTCTGGCCTCTACGGGTGCGTTCGCCCCTTTCATGCCGTCGAACCATATCGGCTGGAGATGGGCGCGAAGCTCGCCGTTGACGATGCCCGAGACCTCTATGCGTTTTGGAGCGACAAGCTCGCGCGGGCTATCGCCCCGGCAGGCTCAAACACCACGATCGTCAACCTCGCCAGCGTAGAGTACGCCAAAGCCGTTCTGCCCCATCTCGCGGGCGACGCCACGGTCGTCACGTGCCTCTTTGGCGAAGGCATCCGCAACGGCAAGCCCATCCAGCGCTCGACCGCCAGCAAAAAGGCACGTGGTTCCATGGTGCGCTGGATGGCAGAAAACAAGCTCGAGGATGTAAGCGGGCTCACCGCGTTTGACGTTGGTTATCGTCACTTTCCCGAGCTTTCAAATAAGAACACTTTGGTCTTCCTGAACGAACAGACCTTGTAGGACCACCGCTACTTTTGAATGTGCTGCCCAGGCACGGCGTCTATTCCGCCAAGCCGTCGGCTTTGGCAACTTCGTTTGTCGAGCCGTCCTGATAGGTAATCTTGACATGCTCCACCTCGGACACCGCAACACCCGTCGGGGGCTCCAAGCGCCATTCCGTCAGCGCGATATCCATAGTCGTAGGCACGTCGCCCTGATTCTTGAGCTTCACCGTCAGCGTTTTGAGCGCCGCATCATACGTCACGCGTTCGATTTCCTCACCAGGAATAGACCCACCGCTCAGCTGAAGCTGGACAAATCCATCGCGCGAATACCAATAGTCGCCCGGCGCGGCAACGGTATTGCCGCCCGTAACCTTCACTGTCATGATCGGCAGGGCATCGTCGGCCTCGAACTCCCATGCAGCGCCGCCGTGACCGCCAAACGTCCAGATACAAAAGGCAATCACCAGCACGGCAAGCACCGCAAAACCAATCGCGACAAGGCCATGGTGCGCACGGCTTTCCTCGGCCGATACATCCCATTGCGTCTCTCGATATAGATGCTTGTCTTCCATGTTCGCCTCCCCACAGGCACGCTCGTTAGGCCAATCGTACCCATTCGAGCTATACTTGAGCCCATTACATAAACGGGGAGCTTGCAGGACAGGACGGCAGGCTGAGACTGGGCGCGCCCGCCCTGACCCGCAAACCTGATATGGGTAATGCCAACGAAGGGAGCCGTGCCAATGAGCACACAGACCGAGCCCAAGCTCGTCACGCAAATCGACTTCGCCCGCGCCGGGCAGATCACGCCGCAGATGAAGGAAGTCGCCGAGCGCGAGCATCGCGACCCCGAGTACATCCGCGAGCGCGTGGCCGACGGCCGCATCGCCATTCCCGCCAACATCGTGCACATCAAAAAAGGCATGCGCGCCTTTGGTGTCGGCGAGGGCCTGTCTACTAAGGTCAACGTCAACCTGGGCATCTCGGGCGATAAAGCCGATGCCGCCGAGGAATGGAAGAAGGTCAAGATCGCCGAGGACTTTGGCGCCGACGCCATCATGGACCTTTCCAACTCGGGCAAGACGCGCCAGTTCCGCCAGCAGCTCATCGACGAGACGCCGCTCATGGTGGGCACCGTCCCCATGTACGACGCCATCGGCTACATGGAAAAGCCGCTGGTCAAGCTTACCAAGGATGACCTGTTCGAGGTCGTGCGCGCGCACGCCGAGGACGGCGTGGACTTTATGACCATCCACTGCGGCATCAACAAGTCGGTCACCAAGACCTTTAAGGAGACCGGCCGCCTGATGAACATCGTCAGTCGCGGCGGCTCGCTGCTGTTTGGCTGGATGGAGGTCACCGGCAACGAAAACCCCTTCTACGAGTACTTTGACGAGCTGCTCGAGATTTGCCACGAGTACGACGTGACGATTTCGCTCGGCGACTCCTGCCGCCCGGGCTGCCTCTACGACTCCAACGATGCCACCGAGACCGCTGAGATGATCGAGCTGGGCAAGCTGTGCAAGCGCGCTTGGGCCGCCGGCGTCCAGGTCATGGTCGAGGGCCCGGGTCACATGGCGCTCGACGAGATCGCCGCCAACATGAAACTGCAGAAGCGCCTGTGCCACAATGCCCCGTTCTATGTGCTCGGGCCGCTGGTGACCGATATCGGCGTGGGTTACGACCACATCACCGCTGCCATCGGCGGCGCCATCTCCGCCAGCTCCGGTGCCGACTTCCTGTGCTACGTGACGCCGGCCGAGCACCTGTGCCTGCCCAACGCCCAGGACGTGCTCGATGGCCTCATGGCCACTAAGATTGCCGCGCACGCCGCCGATATCGCCAAGAAGGTGCCGCACGCCCGCGACATGGACGACAAGATGGGCCAGGCACGCCGCAAGCTCGACTGGGATGCCATGTGGAAGTGTGCTCTCGACCCGGTCACCGGCAAGAAACGCTACGAAGAATCCCCCGCCGCCACCGAGGGCACCTGCACCATGTGCGGCAAGATGTGCGCCGTCCGCACCGTTAACAAGGTGTTCGAAGGCACGACGATCGACCTCGGCATGGAGGACTAACTCGTCACCGGAGCCACAATCGGTAACATGGTGTTCGTCAATTGTTGACGTGTGAACATTTGCTTACATTTGCGTAAAGATTGCATCGCCCGCCCGGGTTCGACATAGAGTCGGCCCGGGCATCTTTATAATGCTGGCTTAAAGACCCATTTGATTCCGACCGAACAAGGGAGCAAACATGGATCGCAGTAAGGTACCTGCCGTTCTATCCATCGCAGGATCCGATTCCAGCGGTGGCGCCGGCATTCAGGCCGACATCAAGACCATCACGGCGCACCGCCTGTATGCCGAGACGGCCATCACCGCCATCACCGCACAAAACACGCTCGGTGTCACCGCCGTGCAGAATATCTCCCCTGATATCGTCGCTGCGCAGATCGACGCCGTATTTGACGATATCCGCCCCAGCGCCGTCAAGATCGGCATGGTTTCCTCTGCCGAGATTATCGAGGTTATCGCCGACCGCCTGAGCGCCTGGAACGCGACAAACGTGGTCGTCGACCCCGTCATGGTCGCCACCTCGGGCGCGCGCTTGATTGCCGAGGATGCCTCCGAGGCACTCACCCGCCGCCTGTTCCCGTTGGCAACGGTCATCACCCCCAACGTTCCCGAGGCTATGGCGCTGCTCGATTACGAAGTCGATTCCGAGCGCACGCAGCAAAACGCCGCCATGCTCCTCACCCGCCGCTTTGGCTGCGCAGCCTTGGTTAAGGGCGGTCATTTTGTCAACGAGGCCAACGACGTACTGGCCGAGCCTGCACCCCTCGATGACGAGGGCAACCACCTGGGCAATCCGCTCACCACGTGGTTTCGCCACAAGCGTATCGACACCAATAACACGCACGGCACTGGCTGCACGCTCTCGTCCGCCATCGCCTGCGCGCTGGCCCAGGGCATGGAACTTGCCGACGCCATCAACGCCGGCAAGGCCTATCTAACCGGCGCTCTCGCCGCCGGCTTTGACATGGGCAAAGGCTCCGGCCCCGTCAACCACATGTGGCAGTACTAAATAGCCAGCAACCTGCCAAAAAGGGTCAGGCTACCTTGCACCAAAAACCGTCGCAACATTCGATGAAAATCACGCAAACGCGAAAAATCATCGAATGTTGCGACGGTTTGATTTTAGATAGCGGTCGAGCAAAGGACCGGGGCGCCTATTCGTCGGCGAGCTGGATGCCGAGCAGGCCCGAGAGTGCCAACGCCTGCTCGGCATTAACCGTCAGGCCACGCAGCTCATGGTAGTCGCCCGAGACGACAGGAGCCGCGAACGTACAACACGATACATCCACGCCGGAAAGCGGCGTCTTGAACACATCGATTCGCGTCAGGTCGCAGCCGTCCAAGCGCAATTGCCCCAGCTTTGCCCCCTGGAGTGCGGCCTCGGTCAAACGCGTGTCACGCGCAGCCATGGGGCCAATGCTTCCCTCCGAAAGGTTCGCATAGCTCAAATCGCACAATGTAAACGACACACTCGACAGACGCGCCCTGAGCAAGTTGAGTCCCGGTGCCGAGCAATCGACGAAGTCGCAGCGATTGAGCCAACAGCCTTCCATGTTGCAGCGGATAAAGCGGCAACCGCGAAACACCACGTCGCGAAACGTCGAGCCGCTCCAGTCAACACCATCGAACTCGCAAGACCGGAACACGACGCCATCGAAGGTCGCGCCGTTCGCAACGTCATAGGCAAGATCCAAATCTTCGAAAGCGGTATTGGAGACGAGCTCATCGCCCTCGGCAAAGAGGTCAATGAGCTCGTCCATGCCCATATGGCAACCGAGCCGCTCGCTAACGCGGGCAAATCCACCACAAAGGTGCCTGTCCCCTTTGTGGTGGTTTGGGGTCGCGCTACTCACCGAGCATCTCTTGGAGCTTGGCTGCCACGGCATGTCCCAGGCTCTCGTGACTTTCGGGCATCATGTGCAGATAATCGATATCGCCCGGCTCGGCAAAATCGGCAGCATTCAAAAAGTCGCAGCCAAACTGCTCGGCGACATGTGCATAGTACTCGCCAAAATGCTCCGAGGCTTCTACGGAATGCTCGTCAAAGTCGGTCATATACACATCGGCGATCTGCGGCTTAATCTTGATAGGAGCCATCAGCAGAATGCGCGGACAAGGTGCAGCGTCGGTCCAGGGAAACGCGCGGACGGCACGAATCAGCGCCATGGCGCCACGGGCGATATCGGAAGCTGTCACGTTAAAGACCGTCTTACAGTCGTTGGTGCCCAGCATGATCACAATGGCGTCCAGCGGCTTATGGGCCTCGAGCAGCATCGGAAGCGCGCGAATGCCGTTGAGGTTGGTGTCCAGATGGCACATATCGTCGCGCACCGTCGTGCGGCCATTGAGTCCCTCCTCAATCACATGCCAGTCCTCGCCCAGATCACGCTGCGCCACGCCACACCAGCGCACATCCCGCGCATAGCGCACCGCGGTGCCGTCGCGCATGCCCGCCGGATCGTAACCATAGGTGTTGCTGTCACCAAAGCATAGAGCGTTTTTCATCGTAAGCTCCCCACTCAATAAAAAGCCGACGGGAGCAGCCCCCGTCGGCTCGGTATATCGCATCACGCGCACCGTTTACAGGTACTTGCGCCAGTCGTCGTCATCCTCGTCATCCTCGGCAGCGGCCTGAGCCTGCTCGGCGGCACGGGCGGCTGCGGTGCGGGCGGCAACCTGAGCATAGGACTCCTCGTTGCGCTCGGGGAAGTTTGCCAATACGTGCTCGAACTTGGCAAAGTCCTCATCCCAGCGCGTAGAAGGCACGGCAAAGAACACCTGCTTGACCTTAAAGTCGCCCGACGCGAGCTCCTTACGGAAGAGCTCGGCCACGGCCTCGGCATCAAAGCCGTTATTGTCGCAGCCCCAAGCACCCAGCACGAGCTTCTCGCGACCCAGCTCATCGCAGATGGCAAGGACAAAGCGGATACGGTCGCGCAGGGCATCCAACAGGGCGTCTTCGCTCACGCGGTACTCCTGGCGGGCACGCTTGACGTTGGGTGCGGCGGCCACGATCACGTCGGCGTATGCATGCACGTGGTTGCGGTCGAAGCGCACCGCAGGCACCACCAGGGCGCGGTTACGATAGAGCTCGCAGTTGATGTTGCGGCGACGGTTCTCGCCGTACCACTTACGCTGCTTATCGAGAACGTTGTACAGATACGAATCGGCGCACAGCGTGGCCTCCTGGCCCAGATAACCCTGAATATATCCACCGCCCGGATTGGTAAACGAGGCAAAGGCGAGCACTGCCATGTCGCAGAACTGCGCATAGCCACGGCCGTTGTCCAGAATGGCCTGCGTGGCGGAGGCATCAAGCACGGTGACCTCGGGCAGGGTCGGAGCGGGCTCCTCGGCAGGCGCGGACTCGGTCTCTGCGGGTTCCTCGGCAGGCGCAGACTCGTCCGTGACCTCGGTCTCGACGGACGCAACCTCAGCGGCCTCGACCTCGGCGGACTCAGACTCCTCGGCAACCGGCTCCTCGGCAGCCGCAGCCGCTTGGGCCTTGGCCTTCATCGCCGCGACAAAGCCGGCAGGCATACCGTCGAATTCGCGAACGCCGACAAGCGAGCGCTCGATATCCTTGGCGCAGGCCTCGGACACAGCCGCCACATGGCGCTCGGCGGCCTTGGCACGCGCCTCACGCTTGGGGTTGGGCTGTCCCGCGCGGTTGGGCCTGCGGTTACGGTTCCTGTTGTCGACGTCTGCCATAAGTGGTCACCTTTCCTGTCGCTGCCGGTGTCGGCTTTTTCCCATCCATGATACCCCGCCGTGCACAAAAAAGACGGCCCCGCAGGACCGCCTTTCACATCGTTTTACCGCGTCCGGCAGGAAGCATCGCAATGCCGCGCTTTAATCGCGACGGCCGAGGATGTTCAGAATGCGCAGGAACACGTTGATGATGTCCACGAACAGGTTGGATGCCATGAGCACCGCATTGGGAAGCGTGGGCGGCACCGTCGTGGCAACATAGGTGTCGTAGCCAATAAAGCCGGCGAACACCACGATCACGATCAGGTCGGTGATGGACTGCGAAACGCCCATGAACATCAGCACGATCTCGACCAGAATCGTGGCAAGCAGGATGCCAAAACCAATGCCATACACACGCTGGAAAAACTTGGGGAAGGTCACGCCCAGCGCACCAAAGACAAAGGTGATGGCGGCCGTGGCGATAAAGGCGGTGTTAATGGTAGGCAGGTCGTAGTTGGCGAGACCAAACGACGCGGTCAGGCCAAAGGTACTCGCAAAGATTACGTAGCCCACAAGGGACAGACCCACGGACTGCTTGCCCGCAGCAGCCGACATCATGACCATGCCGACGATGGTCAAAATAAACGAGCCAAAGACCAGCGGTAGGGCGGCGCCGCTCATCATCATGCGCGCAAACGACATGGTGCTCGTAAAGTAGGCGCCGGCGCCCATGGCGCAAAAGCCCAAGAAGATCAGGGCAGACATGGCGAGATTGTACGCGCGCGGCGACATCTCCTTGGCGCGGCTTGCGCCGGTCTCGACGGGGCCGTTCTGATAGCCCTGGATATCGTTCATAATTTCGTCCTTTCAAAAAGCACCGCGACGGCGCCGTAGCTGACAAGTTTCCTGCCATTGTACCCGAACGCCACGCGTTCTTACCTGCGACGGTCGCTCTCGAGCGTTCGGTCGAATGCCCACACCCACCAACGCATCAGATGGGCCTGCAAACCATCCGGTCGCTCGCGCGCCTGTTCTTCCAGATACAGTTCGGTCGCATGTCCGCCAAAACGAACCTTATAAGTCGCCGTACGGATGCCGTGGACCGTCAGGCCAAACCCGGTGGTGGAGATAATTTCGTCGATCGTAAAACAACGTCCGTCGACCCAGCAGACGGTGACCGGCACGACTTGTCCGCCCGCGAGGATGCGAGCCACGACGTCCACATACTGCTTATGTACGCGCCGAGTTTTGCCATCTGTCTGTCGATATTCCATGCCTCCCATTATCGAACGCATGTTTGCATGTTGTAAAGCGAACAGACTGTGGTTTTGGAGTGTTGTAGCAATCGCACGTGTCCTCATGGTGTGTTAGCAAAAAGAACACCCGTGGTCAACAGGGATAATATTCAATATTAGTGCCAAAAAATTCACTTCTCCCATCAGAACTCGGTAAAGAAACCCGCAGGAGGTGATAGGATTTATCATGTTTTTGTAACGTGCCTGCAAACTTCGAGAAAGCCCATATATGGACGTAACGTTCTCAACCTTCCTCGGCCAACTTGTGTCGAACCCAGTCCTTGCCGTCACCGTGATCCTCGCGCTCGGCGCCATCTTCGTCAATGGATGGACCGACGCACCTAACGCCATCGCGACCTGCGTCACCACGCGTTGCATGCCCGCCCGCGCCGCCATTCTCATGAGTGCCGCATTCAACTTCCTCGGTGTGCTCATCATGACGCACTTTAACGCGAGCGTCGCCAACACCATCTCACATATCGTCGACTTTGGCGGAAACAGCACCATGGCGCTCGCCTGCCTGTGCGCGGCGCTGTTCTCCATCGTCGTCTACGGCGCCACAGCGTCGCGTTTTGGCATCCCCACCTCGCAAAGCCACAGCCTTATCGCCGGCCTGACCGGTGCCGCCATCGCCCTCGGCGGTGCGAGCAGCGTCAACGTCCACGAGTGGATGAAGGTCATCTACGGCCTGGCGCTCTCAATCGGCCTGGGCTTTGTCATGGGCTGGGTCCTGTGCAAGCTCGTCTCGATTCTTTTCGCTGCTGCCAACAGGCGACGTGCCAATGTCTTCTTTAAATACGCTCAGATCGCGAGCGCTGCGGCCATGAGCTTTATGCACGGCGCGCAGGATGGACAGAAGTTCATCGGCGTGCTCTTTTTAGGCGTAGCCTTTGCCAGCGGCCAGACGAGCGTCGGCGACGCCGGCATCCCCATCTGGATTATGCTGCTGTGCTCGGCCACTATGGGTATCGGCACCAGCGTGGGCGGCGAGCGCATCATCAAGTCCGTCGGCCAGAGCATGGTCAAGCTCGAGAAGTATCAGGGCTTCTCCGCCGACCTCGCAGGCGCCGCGAATCTGCTGCTTGCCACCCTTACCGGTATCCCTGTGTCCTCCACCCACATCAAGACCTGCGCCATCATGGGCGTCGGCGCCGTCAAGCGCCTTTCGGCCATCAACTTCGGCGTGGTCAAGGACATGATGTTCACCTGGTTCTTCACCTTCCCCGCCTGCGGACTCATCAGCTTTGTCATGGCCAAGCTGTTCATGATGTTCATCTAGCCAAACCGAGCGTCCATCCGGACCGTAATACCTCGCCCACCCGTCTTCGCCTCGAAAGGACCCACTCATGGCAAAGAAACCCGATTCGTTCTACTTTGACAACTACGTCGCCTGCGCCGACCTCGCCGTCCAGGCCGCCGAGCTGCTTACCAAGATTTTCGAGAACTTCGATCCCGCGAAGATTCACGATATGCTCGACAAGATGCACGCGATCGAGCATGCGGCCGACAAGAAGCACCATGAGCTTGAGGACGCCCTGCTCACGGCCTTTATCACCCCGCTTGAGCGCGAGGACCTGGACCTGATGAGCTGCTCGCTCGACACCGTGCTCGACCGTATCGAGGGCGTCGTGCAGCGCGTCTACTTCACCAACATCCAGAGCATCCATCCCGATGCCATCGTGATCGCCCACAAGGTGACCGACGCCTGCCGCGCCATGAAGGACCTGATGGTCGAGCTGCCCAACTACCGCAAGTCCAAGACCCTACGCGAACTCGTCATCCAGATCAACACGATCGAGTCCGAGGCCGACGAGCTCTACATCAACGCCATGCGCAACCTACATGTCAACGGCAAGGATCCGCTTGAGGTCATCGCCTGGCGTGACGTCTACGCCTTCCTGGAGTACTGCGCTGACTGCTGCGAGAATGTGGCCGATGTCGTGGATTCGATTGTCATGAAGAACAGTTAATTGGGGGTACGTGTCCCGGCGGCGAAGGGCCGGCCACGGTTTGCTTTCTCACTCCGGCTGCGCAGCAGAGTCGTTCGAAAGTAAACCGTGGCCGGCC
>CAJMNK010000055.1 GCA_905214905.1 uncultured bacterium
CCGCTGCGCGGCCAGCAGACTAAAGTCTTGAACTAGAAAGGGGGCGGCAACCGGGTGGTTGCCGCCCCCTTTGCGAAGCTAGTTGGCTTCGGAACTAGTGATCGATGCCGTTGAGGTTCACCCTCGTGAGCGTGTAGGTCACATAGTCGGGCGATTGAGGCGTTGCACTCGCCGTGCTGCCCGTGACTAGGCTCGCCGTCATCACCAGACGATAGTTCGCGTAGAACTGATCACGCTGTTCAGCCTGCGTGTTGACCTTAACGGTAAAGGGCAGGTTAAACGTGGTGTCGCCGTTCTGTGTTCGGAACTTGCCGTTCTCCTTCGAGTCAGTGAAGGTGATCGTGCTACCGGAGGGAGCGACCGCGGCAAGCTTACTCTCCGTCACTGTTACGTAGTTGGAGATATCATCCGTTACGCTCTCATACGTGCCGTCGGTTCCGCGGCGCTGAAGCGCGAGCGTGTACACAACAGAGTCTGCGTTCGCAATTGCCTCGGCGGCGTTGCTGAGTCCACCCAGTTCATACGTGGCACCCAGACCAATCGTGCCATTCGCGATCGGACGCAGGTCGTCCACGTTAATGCCAAGCTGCGACTTCTCAGGCGCCGATAGCGTAATGGTCGTATCACCCGTGTCCATGCGATAGTATCCAACGTTGCCGCGCTTCGTCATCGCCAGGCTCGAGGTGGCAAGACCAGAATCGCGCGTCGAAAGCTTGGCGGTATAGGACATCTTGGTACAGGCGTCCTCGCCAGACTGCTTGGACAGGGAGATAACCTTGTTGCAGCCGTCCGGCGTAAGGCGAATCTCTTCCACTACCGTACGCACGGTAAAGGATCCGCCCGCTGCACGCTTGCGGATTCCGGCAAGGTCATGGTCGAGCGTGAGCCTCAGTGAGTCATCACCCGTATCCGTCACAATCTGTGTAAACGCAGGCGTCGAAGCGTCATACGGCTCCCAATCGCTGCCATTCCACCTGTAGTTCTGATTGCCGATGGCAACATAGAACTTCGCAATCGCCGAAGTTCCGCTCGGGAAACTGCTTACTCCCATTAGGTTGTTGTTGGCGCCATAGCGACACAGCGATGTATCGAGCTGATAGAACAGATGGTCGCTCTCTGTATAGTATTGGCTCGGGCTAAACGTAACCGTATCCATGACATCGAGAGAAAGAACGTAGGCGGCACCGTCCTCCGACTTCGAAACCGGAATGCACGCCCCATCTTTTTTGTCGACTACATTCTGCTCATAATTGGACAAGATACTGTATGTCGATGCCGTACTGTTTTGAATATCGTCGCTGCCATCGGTGCGTAAAACATGATGCAGATTCCAAGATATGCGGGCACCCGAAGAATTCGAGTCAATAGACGAAGCCGTAAAACCGTTGATATTAGCTTGCGTCACGCCGTCGCCCGACTTGGGCACGTTGACAACTAGGTAGACGCTCTCCGACGCACGCTGCTCCTTGCCGTTATCCTTAGGCACCTCTAGCGTATAGCGACTGTTGCTGGGAACGTCAGCACCCGCAACCTTAAACAGCGTCCACTTGCCATCGAGTTTCGCTTTAGCGGTCGCCTCTGCCTCGTTATCACACACGGTCCATGTGCCGGCGCCATCCTGTGTGGCCGACACATCCAAAATCTCGCTCAGCCATCGCTCCTGATATGGATTGCCCGCAGAATCCTTAAAGCCGTCGTTTCCGCTCAGGGAAACGCTCGTTGCTCCGCCTTCGCCCACCGTATAGTGATACTCTCTGCCACCGGCCCGGCCGTCAACGTTCGCATCGATGAGCGCAAGCTGGCTGCCCTGGGGCAACCTTCCGTCGGCACCATTGAAGAGGATGCTCTTACCGAGCCCCTTCATCGAGCCGCCAGCAGCCATATAGCTGTCCCAGCCAAAGTCGACTTCCTTCCCATTGGCAGAATTGTATGTCCAGGTAAGCAGACCCGTCATCGGCTCGCCAAAGCTCGTAAGCACGTGTGCATCTTTTCCAAGGTTAGCGTAGTCGCTTTCTTTAAACTTAGTGCCGTAATCATACGTTGCAGTGAAATCGATCTCGAGCTTGCGCTTAACGATGATCGGCACCTGAACGTTGTAGCTCTGACCCGCCTCGGTAAAGGTGACGGTCAGGAGCGTAAAGCGACCCTTGCCGTTATCCCAATCGGAGCTTGGGCTAAACGACATGTTGTTCTTGCCGTTGTTCACCACGCGAAGCGTGGGATTGTTCGACGCGTCATCGTCCTTAACGAACACACCGTCCTTGAGTTGGAAAACCTCTGCTTTGGCCGTCACGTGCGGATTGGTGCCATTCTCGTTATTCAATCTGCAGGCATCGGAGAAGCCGCCGTTCGTGACGATGTTTAGATAGCTCTTGACCGTCGTGTTGTCGTTGCCAGAGATCACCAAAACGGAGAAATCCGTTGTGGCTTGGTTGCTGCTTGTATCATTATTCGAATTGAACTTACTGGCCACGGATGAGGCATCGTAGCTCGACTTATTTTGATAGGCGCCGTTGTCATTAATGCCGCCGATATTCGTGTAGGTGTAGCGATCGGCAACACCGGTGCCTGCCTCGCTCTGGACGGTCGCCGCGGTGTCGATGGTGGCGCCGTCGCCAAACAGGTAGCGATCGGTGGTGTCGTTGTCGGAGGCACGCACCGCCAGCGTGCTTACGGGGCTCGTGGTCACGTACGGGCTTGCCGCCGTGGTAGCGGTATCGTCCGCACCGTAGAGCGTGGTGCCCTCGTCGGGCGCGCGCAGCGTGTCCTTATAGTCGCCGAACGCGATGTAGGTCTTCCTGTTTACGGCGGCCGTATTGGTCGTGTAAACCATCGGCGGCAGATCACGCGTGGTCTTGCCGTTGCCGAGCTTTACGTTCACGCCCGCTGCGGAGAGGCTATAGCCGTTTGTGTCAACCTCGCCTAAGAGCACGCCCTGCTTAGAGCCCAATTTGTAGGTATTGCTGTCCATGAGCACGTTTACCAGATGGAACTGGCCGCGTCCGTCGCCCGCAATGCCGCCGTTGGAGGTTCCGCCAAACGTTGTGTTAGATACCTTTGTGTTGGTGACGTTGATGACGTCGGCACCGCTGTTAATCGCGCCAAGTAGACCGCCGCTCCACCTGCCCTTGATCGTGGCGCACTCAATCGCGATATTGTTGCAGGCTATGTTCACATTGCTGAAGTAGTAGCCGATAAGTCCGCCCGAGCATTGGTCGGTGCCGGCAATGTTGATATTCTCGACGCTACAGTCCTCAAACCAGTACGTGTTGGGGCTGCCACTGCTCGTGACCTCGCCAATCAAGCCGCCCGCATTACGGATGCTATTGTTCGTTCCGGTGGCATCGCCGATGATGGCGCTCTTGGCATCGCCTCCGGCATCAATGCGCACGTTGCTTATAGAAATAACGCCTCTATAGGCGCTTCCGACCACACCGCCGGCGCCCATGTACTTATCGGTGTTCGACCCGGTGGCGAGTACATTTACCCCAGAGATGACTGCCGTGCTCGATGCGACGGCTTCCGTGATGCCAATTTTGGTGTTCACCGATACGTTACTGGAGGTATAACCGAACACGCCGCCCACGTAGGGTGTTGTTCCCGTGGCGGTTATGGTCGAGTTTTTGCCAATAGTCTTCTCGTATACCCCCGTGGCCGCGGTTGTCCACACGCTGCACGGCGAGGCGATCGCACCCACATAGCCGCCAACGTACTTCTCGCCCGTGACGCTAAGGCCAGTGTATGAGCAGTCATAGAGATTCGCGGGCGCCTGCGTGCCGGAGCCGAAATTGACCATATAGGTCACGTCGTTATCCGTCCTTCGGCTGGTACGGCCCGAGCTGCCAAGAAGCCCTCCTACGCTCTTTGCGCCCAACACGGTGCAGTTCTTCATCTGTACGTTGCGGTAGACGCCACGCGTGTTGCCGTCGTAGTTGGCCGTTGCGCCCGCCAATAGGCCGGTGCCGATGAGGTCGTTCGATGCCGGTCCCGAGGCAATGCTACCGTTGGCGTCTTTGTACGTGAGCGATACGTTGCAGTTACTAAAGGTAAGGTCTTTGACCTGAGCGCCGTCATTCGCGGTGACGCTCTGCCCCACATTGGTTGAGGTGAACATCACGGTGCTGAATAGGCCGCCCACGCCCGAGACCTTATAGTCGTCATCGGCATATTCGACGACGCCGTAAGTGGCATCTTTGGCGCCTACCGTGATGGTGGCCCCGTTGCCGTCGATCGTTGCCACGTGCGGCGTGATGCGGTCGCGATCGGTGGACGCCTCGTTCGAGCTGCAAGCATTGGAATAGTAACGGCCGCTAAGGCCCACGTATCCCGTGCCGTAGCCGGTCATATCGTAGGTGGCATTTTCCTTGAACTCCAGGCTCATGCCGATAGATTTCGACGCGCACACGTAGCCCGTTTGGTAGTCGGCAGCGTAGGACGCCACCAGGTAGGGCGAATTTACATCGTCATCATGGTCGAGCGGGCCGTGCCACCCCTGTTTGCCCGGGGCCTTCTGGTCATCGTTTTTGGCGGTTTCGAAATCGCCGGCAGCGCTCGCAGGCTTGCCCACGCAGTCGTAGCTGGCATTTCGCACCTTACCATATTCCTTGTTGCCAAACAGGTAGCCGTTTATCGCCGGGTCCTGCTTATCGCTGCCCCAGTACGCCTTGGAGCCGCGGAACACGCCATAATTAGCGTAGTCGGTATGTGCCGCTCCAGCACCCGCACCCGAGCTAATGATGGCCGAGAGCACCAAAAGGCCCTGGGCGTTTTCCACCGTGGTCACGGGTGCCTCGGCATCAGTGCCGATATACTTGTTGTCGGTGCCCGTGGTAGTGACGCAGGCGGTTCCCTTGTTTGTGAGCTCGTTGATCTTGTAGCTAGCGTTACCGTTTTCGACTTTGCAGCCCTCGCTAAAGGCATAGCCATCAATCACACGGCCAACGTAGGGATTGTCGTACTGCCGGAAGTTGCCCGTTCCAAGCCCCTGAGACTTGTCGCTGGTTCCAGCGCGCCAAGACGTCCCTGACATATTGCGGAAGATCACACCGCCGCCCGCAATGGCACCAACGTAACCGCCGACGGGAACAAGATGTGACTTAGTTCCGCCACCAGTAACCGTAAAGCCAGTTGTGGGGTTATCGGCCGTCGCCCCATTTACGACCACGCCATCGATAATGTTATCGCCACCAAGGATGCAGCCGATAACGCCACCAAAGAACGCCGTTGGGGCACCGTCGGCGTCCTTGGCAGAATAAGTAATCGCCGCCGACTCGTTCACATAATTGATGTTGAGGTTGCGTACCACGCTGCCATAGCTATAGGGAACCAGGCCGCGAAGCTCGCCCTTGTTGTTTTCAATCTCAATTGTTGCAGTCGAGGCGCCCAGATCGCCAACGATAACACCGCGGAACGGATTGGCCTTGTTGCCAAACCCGCCAAACGATGCCGCATCGACGGTAATCTTACTATCTTTGTCAGGCTCTATGCTGTAATACGCACTCTGTATATAGCGGCGCACGGTTTCGTCGCTCAGCGTCTGCTCGGGATCGGTCTTATCGCCGATCTTCCTCTCCCATTTTTTATCAGTACCGTTTGCCTGCTTATAGACGTACGTAACCTCATTGTTGGTCGATTGGTCGCTGCGGCGAGTGCAAAGCGCACTCTGGTCAGCGGCAATGGTGACTTCCCAGCCATCCAATGCCACGCTATTGTTGATGTAGTTGGCGATGGCGTTCATCTCCGTCGCGTCCTTAACGGTATACGGATCGCCATATGTACCACATCCCGTTATCAGCTTTGGAATACGCTGGTTGACTTTTATTTCGTGGTACTGGACATTGCTCTCGGTGGCCTTCCCCTTATAAACATAAGGAAGATAGTCACCGAACACCGGGGCATCGACATTCGCCGTCTTATCCCCAGCCTTCACCAAGCCGTTAGGGGTGCCATACGTCGCTTCATCGTAATACCAAAGCTGCTTGCCGGAGTACTCCGTGCCTTTCCTATCAATTTCGGATCCGTAGGTCACCTTGTCATTTTGAGCGGCATCTGCTGTAAAGGTATAGTCCGCCGAGCCCGTGCCGCCGGTCGCGTAGCCAAAGCTCTCCAGCAGGCTCGCGTGGGTAAAAATCGAATTGTCCGTTTGGCTGGGCAAGCTTATTTTCTCAAACTTCGCTATGACCTGATTGGCCTTATCTCCCACGCCGAGCTCGCCAAACAAGCTTGTAGCTGCAATCTTTTTTTTCGTACCGTTATTGTACGAATCGGTTACCGAGATATTCTTCGCATCAAGGTTTACAAGGGTCTGCATCTGGTTGATTAGCAGTGGAGCGTATTGGGTGGCGTTCGTCACACCATCGACCGCAAGACCATCGAGCACTAAACCGTTTATCGTGATTTGTGCCACATTGGTTTTTTTGACGGGTCCGTAGATATAGCGACACACAAGCGCGCCAGACGAGCTTCCCCAATCGCTCACAACAGAGCCCACGGTACCAGCAAGCGTGACATTCTCAACCTTAAGATCGCCCGTGTGAGTTCGGATGAGAGCGCAGTGCATATTCTCGTGCTGCGTGGCTTCGTTATTCTTTTTATTGCCTTCTTGCTCAGCTTTAATATCGGAATAATGGAACGTAATGGTTGCGTTTTTTACCGTTACCGTGGAATTACTGGTGGGGTTGGTGGGGTAGAAGCTGTATCCCTCTAGGTTGATAGCCACGCCCTCGGAACCGTTCGTACCAATATTGTTTCCTTTGAAAATCTCACGATTTCCCGGAATGATATAGCCCTGAATTGCAGGCGGGGCATACAGGCATGCACACCAAAGCAACAAGTACTCCGGGCGGTCCATCCAGCTGCTCGCACTACTATTTTTTGAGTTGCTGCCTACTACCGTATACGCCTTGTCAAGATTGTAGTAATACCTCGTCCAAGCGTTGGTTTTGCGTGAGTTGCCGAAATCCGTTCGATTGTGATAGCTGTTATCGCTTCCCGGATTTCCGCTCATGTCGAGCTTGCCATTATTAACGTCGTCTTTGGTGTGAAGTGAAACGACAGTGTTCCATTCGGCATCGATTAGCTTGCTGCCTGGCTTCCTGCCGTCGCCAACCCATTCATCAAACTTCTTTATGGACTTAGCTTCCGCAACATGAATGCCTTCGACCCTATAGGCAGTACCCCAATAAGCCTTATCTTCTAGATATAATCCCGCATACGGCTCGGAACCGTATATTCCGTCGGCTACCCTGCTGCCACGGCCGACGAGCAAGCCCAACATCTCGGCGTTGCTCGCGTTAATGGTTGCACCCGAAAGGTCGATGGCATAGTCGTTGATGACCCAGTGGCCACTAGCGGCGTATACAAGACCGCCGAGCTCCTTGGAATTCTCCGCAGTTATTGAGGCCTTGGTTGTTCTCAGAGCATAGGAGTTTACATCCTTGTTAACGCTGTTATCTCCGATAGTTACGACCGCGTTGCCCCAGCTATAACCCAAGAGACCGCCCGCGCCATTGAGCTTATCGCCGTTTTTGCCGACGCTCATGGCGAACGAATCGAACACCAACCCTGCGATGTTGACGGTCGCCACATTGGTCTTGTTTGTCACGTTTTCTTGTTTACCCTGTGCGATGCAGCCGATAAGGCCACCAACTTGGGCAATCTTGCCGCTGGCGCAATTGCCGGTTTCGATTTTGCCGCCGGCTTCGAGACCCGTAACATTGAATGTCGAGGCATAATCGCCCACATAGCCGATGGCGCCGCCAATGCGAATATTGCCGTTAAGCGTTTTAGTTGCAGCGATGGTCGCTTGAGCCTTGCTGCTGCCCCCAAACGTAACCGTGGAAGCTGTCGACACGCTGCCCGCAATACCACCAATGTTCACATCGTTAATGTTCACATCGTTAGCGAACGTATCATCGCACGCGATATTCGTTTTGCACGTTGCGCCAGACAGCGTCAGACCGCCCGCAATGGTGCCCGCAAGCGATCCGGCATCAATGGCCGCGCCGTTATCGAACTTCATAGAGCCGGCGATTGTGACGTCGGAGACAGTTGCGCCGTTGATTGCTGCGAACAAGCCCAGGCGGCCGTGGCGATAGATTTTGCCGTTGCCATCACTGGTGGCACTGACCTCGCTATTGCCGCGCATGCCGTAAGGCTCGCCCACCGCCAGACTTATGGTGTGACCGTTGCCGTTGAGCGTGGCGGTAAAGCTGTGGTTGTTCTCGTTAACGCCGGCTTGCTCTTTGGGCTGTCGGTCTTTGGTAAGGCCGGTAAGACCTGTGCCGGAAAGGTTGATGTCTGCAGAGAGCGTGATGTTCGTCGAAGGAATCTGAGCGAAATTGTCATCCGCAACGTCCTCCACGGCGGAGAAGTACCCGCTCGTTTGCCAGGTGATCGCCAGCTTTGCGAAATCGTCGACGCCTGCCAGCACAAAGGCGCCACCAGTTTTTACGAGGTTCGATTTAAAGATACACTGGTGCGAATCGTTGATGGTGATGAGATCATTGCTCAGCCCACTGCCCAGGCGAATGACCTGACCATAGCTGTAGATGTCATCAATCTTGACCTGAGTGGTGGGGCGCTTGTATTGCCATTTTGTGATATCGCCTGCGGTGGCACCGCCGTCGCTTCCGCTACCCGCGGCAAAAATGAGTGAGTTGAAGTTCTCATAGACTAGCTGCGCGGTGTGGTCGTTTTCCGCGAATCTGGCGTCCGACAGATCGGTGACACCGCTGAACTTAACGATGCCGCGCCACGACGATCCGACGACTCCGGCAAAGCCGCCGTTCGAGCCGCCGATGGTGGCGTTGCCGGCGGTTTCGACCTTTAGGCCGCGCACTTCTAGAACGTTTTTTGTGTCCACGACGCCCACGGCACCGCCATACTTGCCACTATTGCTGGCGTAGCCCGATGTTGCACATGTCACCGTTGCGTCATCAATGACCACGGCAGACTCGTTGGGACTCCCGTTGCCTTCGCCAAGGTAGCCTACCAGGCCGCCCGCATAGGTGAGCTTGCCGTTGGAGCCCACGCCAAACGACACCGCGGCGCCATCCTGCACCGTGAACGCACGCAGTGCCTCGCCATCCTTCCTGCCCCACAGCTTGCCCACCAAGCCGCCGTAGTTGCCGCGCACGCTATTGTTGTTGTCCGTTCCGTTTTGCAACGTACTTGTATACGATCCGCCGCTGACGGTCACATCGCCGTTCGAGATGTCGAGCTCGCCGAACAGTCCGCCGGCAGAAGGAGCGACGCTCGTGTTGGATACGCTGAGATCCACGCCCTCGCCAAAGTCGAAGATGTCGCCATTGATGGTGAACTTGCCGGCAAACGAGGCGTCGCCGATAAGGCCACCTGCATACGTGCCGGCCGATGATGACCCAACCGCGCGTGCAGGCTTGATGGTGATGGCATTGCCCGAGGCGTCTTTTCCGCTGTTATCCGTACCCACGGTAAGCGTGAGGTTGGCTGCCTTGCCGATAAAACCGCCGCTGGCGGTGGTGCCCTTGACGGTGAGCGCGTGTAGGTCGAGAGCCTCCGTGACGTTGACCATGGCACCTGCACTCGAGCCAACGAGGCCTACAACGCCACCGGCAAAGCCGCTCGTGGACTGGACGGTGGCGGCGGGAACATTGGTCAGGGTGCCGACGCTCAGGGTCGCACCGTCCTTGACTTCGCCTACGAGCAGCCCAGCGTTGTCAGAGCTCGTTTCGACGGTTCCGCCTGAGGCCAGATCGTTGGGGAACGTGACGGACTCAACCGTCAAGGCCCCGCTTTCGACCGTGTTACCAATCAAGCCAATGTTGCCCGTCGCATTCACCTTGAGAATCTTGTGGGAACCGGTGAAGCTATAGGTAACTTTCGCAGCAAGATAGCCCGTCGTCTCACCCAGGAGGGGTGCCGTCAAGACGGAAGTCGTATCATCCTTCTTATCAACGGGACCCGCGATGTCAACCGACGCGTTAAGCGTCTTACTCTCTTCGCTGTTTTCCGCACCGCTGACCTTCGAAGCGACCATCGGCGCGCTATAGCTAGTCGCGCCCACCCACTTCATCTTGACCATATTGTTTTGGTCGGTCAGCTTGAGGCTATTAAAAACCGTCCGATCAGTCGTGAGCTCGACGGGACTATCAGCGCCATTCAGCGACCTATAGATCCTGCCTTCAAACGGATGCTCATCGCTGCCAAAGCCCTGGAAAGACATGCCGTTATTAGCCGACTCGGTGAGCTTCGCATCGCCCGTGATGATAACCTTGATCTGCGCATCATAGTAAAGCGAAGCGTCGGCGTTAGACAGGGCGGCGAACGCCTCCGACGACTTGACATTGAGGCTTTTGATTCCACTGTTATCTTCTTTGAGCACGATGTTTTCCGCACCATTAGCCTTGAGCAGCTCGACAAGCTTTTTCAAATCCGTGATCGTCGCACCCGCCTGGGCCTCAGCGTCCTCCGAAGTCGCATCATCGGCATCTTGCTCGGCGTCGTCAGCGGCGGCATCGTCAGCGGCATCGTCGCCTTCCGTCTGGTCGCCCGTGGAATCGGAACCCATGGCGCTATCGGTGGTATCGCCTGCTGCAGCGTCATCCTTCGCCGCGTCATCCCCAGCACTGTCGCTGTCGGCACCGGTATCACTCGACCCAGACCCGATCGTGACATCGCCGTTGGTCTCGCCGCCCTCGGCAGTATCCAACGCCTTCGCAGATGCGGCAGCAATCTCGTTCGAGATGTTCTGCCAGCCTGCCGCCACAGCAACCACCGTGGGCGAGCATGCTTGGAGCACCATGACCACCGTCATGAACTCTGCGAGTATGCGCTTTGCCGTTCTCATCGATTCCGTACCTCTTATCCTAAAAACTCCGCTTCCAGAGTTATTGAGTCTCCGTCGTGCCCGTCAGGGTAGTTCCGCTCACGCTAATGCCCAGGTCACCCCAGCCACCGGGCGTTTTGCCGTCCGCTCGGTAAAAGTTGACGACCATCGAACCCGGCTCCATGGTGAACGTAGCCTTGCGAGCTGCAGCATCCACCGTCGCGCCATGGTTGGTCTCGAAGAACGGATCGATCTCCACGTTCTCCCCCCACGTGAGCGTGACGTTTGCCGGTGCGCCCGTAACCGTCACACGGTAGTTGTACGCAGCGTAATCAGCAAACTTGCCAGCCTCATCAACCAGCGCGCCCTCAACCGCAGCGGTTTTGACCTCGGCCTTCTTTGACGGCACGACTTTCGCCGCCAGACAGGTGAGCTCGGTGCCGGGGCTCTCCTTCGAAACAACCATGGCCTTAATCACAAAGTAGGCATGTCCCAACTTGTCCTCAGGAAAGGTCACGGTGTAATCGTTCTTGGTAGGCTGATTCTCCGGAAGCTTGACGTTTCCGGCGGGTTGGGGCGCATAGCTCCACGTGGCACCATCGAGCCCATACCCCTCGACCGTCAAGGTATACGTCACGTTTTTATCGTTGCAGAAGTTGCTGTTGCTCAGCAAATAGTTATAGATGCTAAAGGTGAAGCTGCACTGCTTGTTGTTGGGATATACCGTAACGGAGCGCTGGGCGCGGTCGAGCTCGTCGTTGCCAGGCGCACTCATATAGCCCGTGAGCAGGTCGCTCGCAAACAGGCTCTGCGCGGTGCCCGTTGCGGCGACGGACTTTAGAAATCCGTTGGCGGTGTAGGCGGAATAGGTAAAGTAACCACCCGTCACGAGCGCCACGGCGCAAGCAAGTGCGATTGCTGCCACAACCAGCTTATTCTTGGCTAGGCTCTTGCTTTTTGCCAGCTGCTCGCGCTCGGCATCCTGCTGCTTCTCTCGCTTCTCCATGTGCGCCCCCTCTCCTACTTACCGCTCGTGTTGCGCGCGATCAGGTAGATCACATCGGTCTCTTTGGCGCTCTCGTCCCACGAAAGCTTGATGATAAAGTTGAGCGTGTCATTGTCAGTCGAGCCGTCGAGCGTCTTAGCGTTGAGTTCGCTCTTGCCGAATTTCTTGTATCGGTAGAGCGGGCGCGCGTTGCGCTGGACGTTTTGATAGTCCTTGAACGTAGGGTCGCTTGCGCCCTCGCCCGGCACGGCTGCCAGACCGTCGTTCTCCTTGTTGATATATTCGAAGCTCGTAAGCAGGTTCTCTCCGGTTGCTTTCCAGCTATAAGATTTGCCGTCTGCGGTACCGCTCACGTCGGGCGTCTGGAGCGCAGACGTGTTCTCGGCTCTGTACAGCTCAATAGTGAGACCTGTAATGTTGGTCGTATTCGCGAGTTGCAGCTCAAAACCGTCACCGCCCGTTTGCACGCAAAACGCGCGCTTGAGCGTCACCGTGTTGCCAGTCTTGGTATCGCCGTATTCGGGGTTGTAGCTCAGGTCGATCTGCTCTGTTGCCGTAGCGTTGGGGCCCAGCACTTTGAGCTCTGCCGGCTCCTTGATCTTGCCGACGGTGGAGCCGCGATTGGCATCGACGAACCATCCGAGCGTCAATCCCAGCAACACGAGAAGCACGGTAAGCAAGCCCATGATGGCAAGGGATTCGCGACGGTGGCCGCTCACCCAAGCCTTGATACGCTCGATGCGGCCAGCCGGACGCGCTTCGCCGTGCGAGCCGAACCCGTTGCCGCCGGGGTTTGCCGCTCCTTCGTTGTGTTTGATATCGCCCTGCTCGCGGGCATTAAGCTGCTCGTCCATTTATTTATCCGCCTCCTTGGCGGTAAAGCGCACGCGAATGTACTTGACGTTCTTGCCGATAATCTCGTCGGCGTTGTTGTAATAATTGGCGCAGGTTTCCACATCCGCAGAGGACATGCCGGCTCCGACAGGCGGAACCGCGCTAGGCGCCTGACCTGGCACGCTCGTGCTATCGGCGCGGAAATAGCACGCGTGGTTATTGTTGATGTCGCCGACGAGGGTCGTGTATCCCCCCTCGTCGCCTGTGTTAGCGAAAAGGTTGCCACCGTAGCCGGCGTTGCCCGTGCGAACATAGCTCTTGAACTGCTCCGGCCAAATCCAGTAGAGGGTTTTGGTGACGGTTTCGGTCGTATTGTTTGAGCCCTCAGCACGAAAGCTCTTCGCCGGAATGGTAAAGCTCTGTGTGATGACGGTGACGCTCGCTCCGTCCTGGGTCACCGTGGTTGTCGTGGGAACCAGCGGATTGGAGTAAAAGCCAGAGGTGTCTTTGCCCTGGAAAACCAAGATATGGCCGCGCACCAGATTTTTAAGCGAGTTGATGATCTCTTCATTTTTCGATGCGTCCGTAGCAGTGCCGTCCGTGCCCGCAACGCTCGTCTGGACAGAAATCTCCCAGGTCATCTCCACCGTAATATCGTGCAGGTCGTTGCAGAGCGGCTTGACGTTGAGCTGAAGCTGGCCCGCCGACCCCGGAGAAAGACTGCCATCGGCACTCATGTTATTGAGGTTGAAAAGATTGTTCACGGCAAGGCTTGTACTGTCCGACGCGTAGTTGTCCTGGGCGTCGTACTTACCTGCCGTGCCGCCCTGCGTTCCCGAGAGCACAAACCGTGGGCCCTTCGCCCCGATCGTACTCCCCGTGGCACTCACTCGGTTATTCGCGGCAAACCAGGCCAGGCATGCAAAGATGGCAACGATGGCGGCCAGCACAAACAGACCGCTCACCAGGAAATCCTTCCAGAAATCCTTGAGGGTCCGCACATGCTCGTCGGCAGCTTGGCGGTACTCGGCCGCCGTCTTGTGCTGCTGGAGCTCGCTATGTCGGTCCATGCCACTCATCGTTTGCGTTTGCCCTGCTAGCGGGCGTGCCATCCTTTCCGCTCGGTCGCGTTTATCCGTTGTTCGCAGGTAGAGAATTCAGGCAGAATACAACACCGTACGATAAGGTAAAAGAATAGCATTGACCTGCGGCTTGCTCCACAACGCAAGCCTTAATGATGTCTTAAAGATTACGAACCTTGATTATCGACTTTATCCGAACACCTCCCACATTCATCCGTACATGTACGGA
>CAJMNK010000056.1 GCA_905214905.1 uncultured bacterium
AATGCGGCCCGCGCAGCGTCGAGCCGTTACGCCGTTCGGTAGAACGGCGTAACTAGTAGTCCAGCTTCCACATGTAGCGGCGCGTCATGTAGTCCTTGTGGGTAACGGCAGAGAGTGCACGCATGTACACGTTGTTGAGGATCGGGGCAAAGATCAGGTGGTTGAAGTACTCGCTCACGCTGTCCTTGATGTCGTTGAGGCCGAGCTCCTTGGCGTCGAGCTGATAGACGCGCTCGCCACCGTACTGGTTGACAAAGCGGATGCCGCGCTCGTCGTTGCAGCGGCTGCGGCCGACGCTGATGAGCTGGAACAGCGAGGTGCGCTTGTCCAGGATCTCGAAGGGGCCGTGAAAGAAGTCGCAGGTGTTGATGGTGCAGGAGTCGATCTGCAGCATCTCCTGCACGTTGCAGATGCTAAAGACATAGGCGGCGCCAAAGAGCGGACCCTGAGCCATGACGTTGATGCAGGGCTTGTCGGCGTTCTGCTCGGCCCACTTGGCAGCGAGCGGACGGGTGTACTCGACGGCCTTGCGATAGATGGGATCGACCAGGTCGAAGGCGGCCATAGCGGTCTCGTACTCGGCATAGCCCTCGGTCTGCTGCGTAAGCTCCATGGCGATCATGGTCACGACGGCGGAGTTGGTGCGGCCCATGCAGGACTCATCGACGGCCAGGCTGTCATACTGGATCTTGTAGTCGCAGACTTCGGTGAGGCCGGACTCGTCGACATAGATGGCGATGGTGCTGGCGCCGTGATCCTTGGCGACCTGGGCGGCGACGATGGTCTCTTTGGTGCCGCGCATGGACACGACGACGGCCAGGGTGTTCTCGTTGACGTAGGCCGGGGTGGCGTGCACGAACTCGTTGCTGGTGTAGCTGGAGCTCACGACCTGCGTGGCCTCGTGCTCCATAAAGTACTGGGCAGGATAGTTGCCGCCGTTGGATCCGCCAGCGCCGATCCACACGACGCGCTTGATGCCGCCCTTGTCCGCCTTGTCAGCCAAAACCTGGGAGACGACGTCCTTAACCTGTTCCTGAGTAGTCATCGTGCATCAGCCTTTCTTCTCGTTTGATGCTCTCGATGGCATACAAGTTACATACATGTTTTGGTTATGTCGACTAGTTGTATGCTATATTTGTCTTAGAAATTTTGCTGGTAAAGTTTTCGGCAATCCATTACCAGCGGTTTTGTTGTCATGTTGGATACATGCTTGGTTCAGTAAGCATATAAGTTAGATACAGGTTATTCGCATGAGCACTTCGTCAAAAAAGAACTTGGCCCAATACGAGCGTCTGGCGGGTACGCTGCGTGACCGCATCGCCGCCGGCACCTACGCACGCGAAGACAAGCTGCCGTCCGAGATGGAACTCATGGACGAATCGGGTCTGTCGCGCAGCACCGTGCGCCACGCCCTTAAGGTGCTCGTTGATGAGGGCCTGGTGCGCACCGAGCGCGGGCGTGGCGCCTTTGTGGCCGACACGCCCGCGCTCCACGAGAACAACCTGATGTTTTCGAGCTATACCAAGCAGGTCGAAGGCCAGGGCATGAAGCCCACCACGCGCACCGTGGACTCGGGCTTTGCCAAGGCGGCCGGCAGCATAGCTAAGTTCTTTGACGCCGCCGTGGGCAGCAAGCTCGTCAAACTTGTCCGTCTGCGTTATCTGGACGATGCGCCGCTGTGCCTGGAGACCACCTATCTGCCGCCAAGCTTCGAGGCACTCATCGACCGCGATATCAACGGTTCGCTCTACGCCACGCTGCGCCAAGAATTCCATCGCGCGCCGGCACAGGGGCACAAGACCTTTGAGGTGTGCTATGCCTCGCAAAACGAGGCGTTTTTGCTCAACGTCGAGCGCGGGCAGGCGCTGATCCTGATCACCGACTACGTCTACGACACCGACGGCCGCCCGCTGCACATCTCCAAGCGCATCCAACGCACCGACCGCGCCAAATACACCGAGCCCATCGGCTAGCGCGCCAAACCAGGCAAAATGCACCTAATATACGTTTTACCTGCGGTTTTTATAAAATCTCAAACCAGCATGGCGCAAATGCCAGCATCGCCTGGCAACGCACGCCGTCCAAGCTCAACTGTTCCTGTCCAGAATATCCAGCACCGTAAACCTAAGTGAGTAGACTTTTCGCGATCTGCCGAGCACACCCAAAACAGCCATCTCTGTGACCTGCGGTTTTAGTAAGGCAGATGCGCTTTGTGCTCGCCCTGCGCCAAAAAGTCTACTCACTTAGCTCGCAAGGCGTCCCGAGGGGACGATTCAGATCAAAATAGCATACGAACGCCGTGCTTCTTGCGGCGATTTGATGCCACAAGACAGCCAAAAACCTGCCAAAAAGGGACAGGTCTAGTTTGGTCGGTTTTATCTGGAGCTTTGCTGCATCCGCAGGTCAATCGCCTTGGTCATACACACCCAAAACAAAAGCCGCCGCGAAGGTATCCGCATCCTTCGCAGCGGCTTGCAACGTTTGCCCAGATAAAACCTGCCAAAATAAACCTGTCCCTAAATGGCAGGTTTGGGGAGGTCGGGGAACCAGGTCGGCTTGGGTTGGTTGGGTGTGCGCTCGGCTAGGACCAGCTCCATCCAGCACATGTCGTACCAGCGGCCGAACTTTTGGGCGCAGCGGTCGAAGGCACCCACCAGGCGATACCCCATATGGGCATGGAAGTCCTGGCTGTTGTGCGTCAGGTACTCGTCGTCTTTGTCGTGCGGTACGGCGATGAGCGCACACATGTTGGTGATACCCATCGCGACCAGGCATTGCTTGAGCGCATCGTGCAGTTTGCGGCCCAGCCCACCATGGCGCACATCGCGCGCCAGGTAGATCGACGTCTCGACCGACCAGTCGTATGCCTCGCGGCTGTTGAGCGGGCTCACGTAGGCATAACCCACCGGACGCCCGTCCAACTCCATCACCAAATACGGATAGCGCTTGAGTGTACGCGCAATGCGCCCGGCAAATTCCTCGACGCTCGGCACCTCGTATTCGCAGGTAATCGCCGTCTTGAGCACATACGGCTCATAAATGGCAAGCAATGCCGGCGCATCATCGGGCGTCGCCAGGCGAATCGTCGGCTCGGACATCTTGGCCATACAGCCCCTCTCAAAAGCAAAGGCCGCCTTGCGCCAAACCCAGGCGCAAGGCGGCCCCTCGTCATTACATCAACCTACAGGACAGCCGCCAGCGCGTCGATGTCCTCCTGTGTCGTGGCCCAGCTGGTGCAAAAGCGCACCACGGTGTGGGTCTCGTCGTACTTTTCCCAGTACTCGATCGAAGCATGCTCGCGAATGCGGGCCATGTCCTCGTTGGGCAAAATCACAAACTGCTGGTTGGTGGGCGTCTCCAAGAAGAACTGGTAGCCGCGCTCATGCAGCACGCGACGAAGCGCCTGCGCCGTCTCAATCGCCTGGCGGCCAATCTCAAAATACAGGCCGTCGGTAAAGAGCGCCTCAAACTGAACGCCCGTCAGACGGCCCTTGGCCAGCAGCGCTCCGTGCTGCTTAATGCGCGGAATGGGGTGTGCCGGAGCGTGCATGCCGCAAAACACCACGGCCTCGCCGCAAAGCGCGCCGCACTTGGTGCCGCCAATGTAGAACACGTCGCACAGCTGCGCCAGCTCGGGCAGGGTAATGTCGCACTCATCGGCCGCCAGCGCATAGGCCAGACGGGCGCCATCCACAAACAGCGGAATCTGGCGCTTCTGGCACACCGCATGAATCGCCGCAAGCTCGGCGGCGGAGTACAGCGTGCCGTACTCGGTCGATAGGCTCACGTACACGGCACCTGGGAACACCGTGTGCTCGTAGCTCTCGTTTTCGTAAAACACCTGGATATAGCTGTCGAGATCCTCGGCATGCATCTTGCCCTCGTAGCCGGGAATGGTAAGCACCTTGTGGCCGCCAAACTCGATGGCACCCGCCTCGTGGCAGGCAACGTGGCCGGTCTCGGCTGCAACGACGCCCTCGTAGGGCGCAAGCAGCATGTCAATCACCGTCGCGTTGGCCTGTGTGCCGCCCACCAGGAAAAATACGTCGGCATCGGGAGCCTGACAGGCCTCACGGATGAGCCGCTTGGCACGCTCGGTGTGTGCATCGGTGCCGTAGCCGGGCTGCGGCTCCATATTAGTGTCGACGAGCGCCTGCAGCACTGCCGGATGTGCGCCGTGGGAATAGTCGTTGTTAAACGCGAGCATGGTAATCCTCTCTAGCCGGGCACGAGCCCGATGATTCAGGTGCCGCTATTGTACGCCGCTCGGATAGGCAATGCGCGCGGCAAGGCACTCAAGCGCCAGCACCAGGGCAAAGCCGCAGCTCACGTCACTCAAAAAGTGCGCACCGATCACGATACGACCAAAGGCGACGAACGCCGCAACCACAGCGGCGACCCAAAAGACCGCGCGGCGGCGCGACGGCTTTTCCTTAAAGGCCGCCGCGGGAAGCCCGGCGAGCATAAGGCCGATCGCCGCGTGTGCCGTGTGTCCGCTCGCAAACGACTTAAAGCCGTCCTTGATCACGCCGGCGGCGATATAGGTCCACTTGTCGGGGTTGCCGATCACCCACCACGGCTGAAAATCGAGCCCCTGCGTCACCTCGATCACGCGCATGCGCGGGCGCGACCACAGTGGCTTGACGATCACGTTGAGGATAATGGCCTGAGCGACCCACACGGCAAGCACCATCAACGCCCAGCGCGTGAGATCGTCGGGCGCGGTGTCGCGCGTAAGGCGATAGGCGATGAGGTTGGCTGCGATGATCAGCACAAACGTCAGTACCAGCTGAACCGCGATGAGTTTGCCGCCAACCCTCAGAGACGAAACGACCTCGTAGCCGGCCAGGCCAATGTTGACAAGGACGCCGAGCACGGCGAGCCATTTGCTCCCTCTGGAATCGGGACGCACCGCGCGCACGAGCATAACGCCCGCAACGCTCGCCGTCAGCTCAAACGGCAGCTCGCCGGCGGCCTCGATAAAGCGACCGTACATGCTGCCGATGTTGAACAGCGCGCTCGAGATCTGATAATCGAAGAAGCTGCCCACGCCCAGACAAAGGCACAGGACAACCGCGATGATGGCGGCATCTTTCTTATAGATGTACCCGAACATGCTTTCCTTTCGATGGAACCAGAGTGCCCAAATGGGGCATTTGCAGCGTCGACCCGTTAATCATCGTCGGACGCGCCCAGCTGCTGCAGCAGCATGAGCGCCGCGGCCACGGGGCCGGTGCCGTCGTTGGCATCGAGGCCGCGACCCAGGCCGCTGCCCGCGCCGGCGCCCGCCTTGTAGGGCACCGACAGCTTGCGGCTCTTGGGGAAGTTCACCGCGCCATAGCGATTCTTGAACTCAAAGGCTACCTTCTTGGGAACGTCAACCCCCAGGAAGGTAATGCGCCCACCGCTGAGCGTGACGCTCTCGAGCCCCAGGCGCTCGCCGCGAATGCGGATGCGCGCGCGGTTGAACAGGTTGATTCCCGCCAGCGGCAGCTCACCATGCGCGGCCTCGATCTCCTCCTGCACCTCGTCGACACTCTCCAGGTCCTCAGCCGCCGCGAGCTTGCGGTACACGAGCACGCGCTGGTCCACCGCCGGCATGTACTCCTCGGACAAGAAGTAGTCGGCCGGCAGGTTGATGCCCACGCTCGCCGCCTCCACGCCGGCATCGTCATCGCCGCGCGCCTCGGCCACGGCCTGGCCCAGCATCTGCGTAAACAGGTCAAAGCCCACGCTCGACAGGTTGCCGTGCTGCTCGGCGCCCATAAGCGAGCCGGCGCCACGAATCTCCAGGTCGCGCATGGCGATGCGCATGCCGCTGCCCAAGTCCTGGAACTCGGACAGTGCGGTCAGGCGCGCCGTTGCCTCCTCGGTGAGCGGCAGCTCGCCCGGGAACATAAAGTATGCGTAGGCCTGTGTGGCAGAACGGCCCACACGGCCCTTGAGCTGGTAGAGCTGTGCCAGGCCCAGGCGCTGCGAGTCCTCGATGATGAGCGTGTTGGCGCACGCGTTGTCGATGCCGCTCTCCACGATGGTCGTGGCGATGAGCACGTCGATCTTTTTGGTCGCGAACTCGATCATCACGTCCTCGACCTCGCGCGGACTCATCTTGCCGTGCGCCACGCCCACGCGCGCCTCGGGCGCGGCCTCGTGCACGCGCGCCACGGCGTCGTCGATGGTCTTGACGCGGTTGGACACGTAGTACACCTGGCCGCCGCGACCCACCTCCAGGCGAATCGCCGCGCTCACCACGTCGGGATCGTACTCTCCCACGTGCACGATCACGGGGCGGCGCCCGGTCGGCGGCGTGGTGATCAGGCTCATGTCGCGCACGCCGCTCGTGGCCATCTGCATGGTTCGCGGAATCGGCGTTGCCGAAAGCGTGAGCACGTCAATCTGCTCGCGCAGGTTCTTGAGCTGCTCCTTGTGCTGCACGCCAAAGCGCTGCTCTTCGTCGATGATCACCAGGCCCAGGTTCTTGGGGTTCACGTCGGCAGAAAGCAAGCGGTGCGTGCCGATGAGCACGTCGATCGTGCCCTCGGCAAACGCCTTGAGCGCGCGCTTTTGCTGCGCCGGCGTGCGGAAGCGGCTGAGCACTTCGACCTCGAGGCCAAACGGGGCAAAGCGCTCAAAGAACGTCTCGTAGTGCTGCTGGGCCAGAATGGTCGTGGGGCAGAGCACCATGACTTGGCGGCCGGAGTCCACGCACTTAAACGCCGCGCGCAGGGCAACCTCGGTCTTGCCGAAACCCACGTCGCCGCACAGCAGGCGGTCCATGGGCTTGGGCGCCTCCATGTCGGCCTTGATGTCGGCAATGGCCTCCAGCTGGTCGCGCGTCTCGTCGTAGGGGAAGCTCTCCTCCATCTCGATCTGCTCGGGCGTATCGGGCGGACAGGCGATACCGGTAATCGAGGAGCGGCGCGTATACAGATCGACCAGGTCAAACGCCAGCTTTTTGGCGTTCTTGCGTGCCTTATTGGTGGCACGCGTCCAGTCGGCGGTGTTGAGCCTGGTCAGGCGCGGCTTGTCGCCGTCGGGGCCAACATAGCGCGTGATGCGGTCGACCTGCTCGAGCGGCACGTAGAGCTTGTCGCCGTCGGCATATTCCAGCAAAAAGTAGTCGCGTTCCTTGCCGCCCACTTCCTGGCGCGCGATCTCGCTAAAGAGCGCGATGCCATGCGTTGCGTGCACCACATAGTCGCCCGGCTTAAACGGGAAGGTGATCTGCGTAATGTCAACCTTGCGGCGGCTGCGCGCGCGATTGGCATCCATGCGGGCGTTGAGGTCGGCGATCGAGAACACTGCCAAATTGGCGTCGGGCACCACCACGCCCTGCGGCAGAGCGGCATCGACAAAGGTCACGCGCCCGCGCGAGATGGTGGGCACGGCGGCACCGGCGGCAGCCTGGGCCGCGCCCGCCTCGAGCGAGCGGGCGTTGAGCGCGTCGGCCTTACGCTCGTGAATGGAAGCATGGGCCTCCTGGCGTGCGGCACGGTCGGCAGAATCCGCCGTTGCCACGCGTACGCGCTCGCCAATAACGCCGGCGTTTTCGGGCGCGGCCGTCAACGACTCCTCAAAGGTAATGCCCTCGTCGCCAAAGGTGAGCTCCATCGACTCGCGTGCACCGCGGTCGGGGATGGCAAACACGCAGGCATAGCGCTTGCCCACGACCTCCTGGATGCGCGTCATAAAGCGATTGTCCGAGCCCGCGATGGCCGGCTGCTCAATCTTGAGCTCTGCCGTCACCGCACCACCGGCACGAATCAAGCTCACGTAGTTCAAGCGCTGCTGGGCACCAAAGTCGAGCTGCTGGGCGCGCACGTACAGACCGTCCAAGCGGTCAATCCCCGCCTCGCCGGCGCGTGCCTCGATATCCTCGTAGGCGCGCAGGCAGTCGTCGAACAGCGAGCGCGGCTCGGACAGCACCACGAGCGCCTGGCCGCTCACATGCGACAGCGGGCTCACGGTCTGGCCGTACATCACCGGCAAAAAGCGGTCGAGCTCGGGCGTGACGATGCGTGCATCCACCATCTCGAGCAGCGCCGCCAGCTTACTGTCGTCCTGGCTGGCGCGGTAGAGCGCCACGTGCATGTTGTGAACGGCCTCGTCGGTGAGCGCCAGCTCGCGGCAGGGGAAGATTTCGATGCTGTCCTCGTTGCCGATGGTCTGCCCCGTGGAACTCACCATGCGGCGGATGCGATCAATCTCGTCGCCAAAGAACTCAATGCGCACGGGTGCCTTCTCCTGCGCGGGGAACACCTCGACGGTATCACCGTGCACGCGGAACAGGCCGGGCGCGTCGGCGGCACCGGCATTGGTATAGCCCATGCCCACCAGGCGCTGCGGCACCTCGTCAAAAGGGATCTCCTCGCCCACCGCAAAGGTCGTGGACTCCCAGTAGCGGCTCTCGACTGGCGGCACGCAACGCAGCAACGCGCGGGCCGAGGCAACCATAATGCAGTTGTCACCGCGCACGATGCGTCCCAGGGCCTCGCAGCGCTGCGCCACCACGGCATCGTCGGGCGCCTGCTCGCGCCACGGGTAGTCCTTGCGCTCGGGAAAGCGGCACACGTGCGCCAGGCCCACATAGGCGGCCAGGCTGCGCGCGGCGCGATCGGCAGCGTCCTCGCCGCTCACGATATAGACCGTGGGACGCGGACGGCGCGCAAACTGGGCGGCCGCCATAAGCGTGCGACCCGACTGCGACACGGCCAACGTCACGTCCTCGCCGGCATCGAGTCCGGCCTCGACGGTCTGCAGCGCCTCGGCAGTGTAGAGCTGCGCGGCTATACGGTGAATGAGCATGCTGTTCCTCCGGCATCGCAACGCCAAAAGCCCGCCGGGGCAAGCTCGGCGGGTCGTACGTCAAATACATTGTCTGTCATGGTAGCGCATGGAGAGGACTCCGGCTCAAGGGCAAACCCAGCCCCGCAAAAAACGCCAGACGAAGATGCGTTCCGCCCTACCCCGCCACGCGCACGCTGGGGCACAAATCTGCCAGCGGACACTCGTCACACTTGGGTTTGCGGGCGTCGCAGATCTCGCGACCAAAGGTGATCCACTGATGGTTGACCGACTCCCAATACTCGTGCGGCAAAATCTTGAGCAGATCCTGCTCGGTCTTGAGCGGTTCCTTGGCATGCGTCTTGGGACTCAGCATCAGGCGGTGCGCAATGCGGTTGACGTGCGTGTCCACCGCAATACCCTCCACGATGCCATACCCCACGTTGAGCACGATGTTCGCCGTCTTGCGTCCCACGCCCGGCAGCTTCACGAGTTCCTTCATGTCGGCCGGCACCTCGCCGTCATAGTCGGCGACGATCATCTGCGCGGCCTCGACGGCATGCTTGGCTTTGCTCTTGTAGAAGCCGAGCGACTTGATGGTGTCTGCCACGTCAGCTACGCTCGCCCCGGCCATGGCCTCGGGCGTGGGCCACTGGGCAAACAGCCGCGGCGTCACTTTGTTGACCTGCGCATCGGTCGTTTGCGCCGAAAGCAGCACCGCGATCAGCAGGCGGAAGGGATTCTCGTGGTCCAAAAAGCACTCGACCGGGCCATAGCGACGGTTGAGGCGCTCACACACCTCGATGGCGCGCTCGCGCTTGGCGGCATTGGTCTCGCGTGGCATAACGACTCCTCGGCTCAACGGCACAATAAACTTATGGGCACAATTGTCCCACGTCCGAGACGTTTACGCCTCCAAGAATGCGCCGGTCTGACGGCTCCACAGGCTCGCGTACTCGCCGCCCGCCTCGACGAGCTGCACATGCGTGCCGTCCTCGACGATCTCGCCATCCGCCAGTACCACGATGCGGTCGAGCGCCGCCACGGTGGACAGGCGATGCGCCACCACAATGGAGGTGCGGCCGCGCATCAGGTTCTCGAGAGCTTCCTGCACCAACGCCTCGGACTCGCTATCGAGGGCAGACGTCGCCTCGTCGAGTACCAGAATCGGCGCGTCGGTGAGGATGGCACGGGCAATGGCCACGCGCTGGCGCTGGCCGCCCGAAAGCTTGACGCCGCGCTCGCCCACCATGGTGTCAAAGCCATGGGGCAGGCGGTCGATAAACTCCAGGGCATTGGCCAGGCGCGCCGCCTCACGAATTTGCTCGTCGGTGGCGTCGGGGCGGCCGTAGGCGATATTCTCGCGAATGGAGCGGTGGAACAGCAGCGCCTCCTGCGGCACGTAGGCAACCTGGCGGCGCAGGCTCTGCTGTGTGCAGCGCGAGACATCCTGACCGTCCACGAGTACGCGGCCGCCCTGAACATCGTCCAGGCGCAGCAGCAGCTTGGTGAGCGTCGTCTTGCCCGAGCCCGATTTACCCACCAGGCCCACGCGCTGGCCCGCCGGCACATGGAGCGTCAGGTCGTCGAACACGCTATCGCCCGCCGCGGCGTCACGGTATGCAAAGCTCAAGTGCTCAAAATCGATCGCGCCCTCGGCCACCTTAAGCTCGGGAGCATGCTCGTCGTCCGCCACCAGGCGCGGCTCGTCCAGCACGCGCGTCATCTCGGCGGCGTCACCCAGCGCGCGGTTAATACGCTGCATCATGGAGCTCACGTAGTTCAGACGCATGGTGAGGTTATAGGTGTAGGTAAAGATCATGACGAGCGAGCCGGCCGAGATGCCAAACCACGCGTTGCCGCCCGCCACGAACACACTCACCACGGCCATGGTGATGACGATAAGGCCCGAGGTCGTAAAGTTGCGCTGCATCATGGCGTGCATCGATACCGTTTCGGCATCGCGCGCGGCACGGTCGGCGGCATCGAACAGATCGCGTTCAAAGTCCTCTCGCCCGCAGGTCTTGACGGCCAAGATGTTCGTGACCGCATCGGACAGCACACCCGAGAGCTTATTCTGCGCGGCGGACGTCGCGGCCGAAAGTGGCATGATGCGCTTGTACATAAGCCAGACAAACGCAATGTAGACGACCATGATGCCCACCAGGATCACGGTAAATGTGGGCACCACCGGAGCGAGTGCGGCCACGGTGCAGATGACCGAGGTGATGGTGGGGATGAGCGAATACACCGTCACGTCGACCAAGCCCGTATAGCCGCTCATAAAACGGCTTGTCTGGCTCACAAGCGATCCGCCAAAGCGGCTGGTATGGAATGTCATGGATTGGTTGGAGAGCGTGTCGAAGCACAGACGCGCCAGGTGATAGTTGCCCGCAATCTCGAGCTTGTAGACGGTGTAGTCCTGCAGCTTGGAGAGGATTTGACCCACCAGGTTAACGAGCACGAGCGCCAGGATATAGGGGGGCGAAGACCTCAAACACCTGGTCACCCGCCACGGGACCGGCTTGAATGCGGTCGACAATGAGGGCCATCACATAGGTATTGGCAAACGTCAGCAAAAAGATGTAGCCCGCCGACGAGAGCACCGAGAGAAAGACAATCAGCGGCTGTGTGCGCGTGACACCCCAAAACCGCTGCAGCGTGCGGCGCACGGTGGAGCGGCTGAGCGGACTGGTGCTTCTCTGAGACATGGGCTTCCTTTCGCATCTGATAGGGCGAAACGCCATTGTTGCACATTGAAGCGCACTTCAGGCAAGCGCGATGCGAAAAGCGGTGGGGCACCCGCGTTTACGCCGGCGCCCCACCGTCTTGTTGCAATTAGCCCTCGTCTTCTTGATCTGTGGGAAGGCCCGCGGGCGTGAGTCCCAAGATCTCATCGGCTTGGTCGGCATCTTCCAGCGCGTCGATGTCCTTGAGTTTGCGCTCCATGACGTTGGTGCGCGTGGTGATGATGCCCTCGACCGTTTTGCCCGCGGTCTCGATCTGCTGCTGGGCGCGGCGCAGCGCCGCCTGATAGCGCGGTAGTTCGGCCTTGACGGCGGAAAGCACGCGTAGCACGTCGTCGGTGCGCTTTTGCAGCCTAAACGTCTGGTAGCTCATCTGCAGGCTGTTGAGGATGGCCGCCATGGTGCTGGGGCCGGCAACGTTGACGTGATAGTCGCGGCCCAGGGTCTCGATAAGCCCAGGGCGCGTGACGACCTCGGCGTACAGGCCCTCAAACGGAACGAACAGAATGCCAAAGTTGGTGGTCGCGGGCACGCTCAGGTACTTTTCGCAGATGTCCTTTGCCTCGCGCTTCACCATGGTGTCGAGCGTCTTGCGCGCGGCGGCGACGGCCTCCGCGTCGCCCGACTCCTGAGCGTCGAGCAGATGCTCATACGCATCGCCCGGGAATTTGGAGTCGATTGGCAGCAGCACGGGGTCTCCCTCGTCTACCGGCAGCTTGACGGCAAACTCAACGCGCTCCGAGGCGCCGGGCTTGGTGGCGACGTTTTCCAGATACTGGTCGGGCGTAAGGATGTCCGCCAGGATCGCGCCCAGCTGCACCTCGCCCAAAATGCCACGCGCCTTGACATTGCCCAGCACGCGTTTAAGGTCGCCCACGCCGGTGGCGATAGATTGCATATCGCCCAGGCCCTTATACACGGCCTCGAGCTGGTCGCTCACCTGCTTAAACGATGCCGACAGGCGATCGTTGAGCGTACGGGAGAGCTTCTCGTCCACCGTCGCACGCATCTGATCGAGCTGCACGTTGTTGTCTTTGCGGATGGCGCCCAACTGGGCATCGACCGTCTCGCGCACCTTGTCCAGGCGGTGCTCGATGCCTTCGCGGTTGGCGCCAAGCTGTTGGGCCGTCTCGCGGCGCAGGTCATCCATACGGTCACCCGCCTGCGAGAACTCGCGCGCAATGGTCAGGTAGCGCTGCTGCTCTACGGCGGCGTCGGTCGTCTGCTGCTGCGCGATGGCATTGGCCGTGCGGCGGGTTTCGGCCAACGCGACGTTCAGGGTGTCGAGCGTGCTGTTGGCCTGCTCGAGCGCTGCCAGCGTTTCCGCGCTACTGTCGCCACGCTCCCGCAACTCGGCACGCAGGCTCTTGAGCTGGAGGGCGCAAGCCACAGCAACCCCCACCGCCACCAAGGCGATCACAACAAGCACAATATCAATAGCAGACATAAACTCCGCCCAACAAACCCAATCGAGCACCAATCAAAACCGCGATCAATCTTACCCTGTCAAACGCAGCTCATGTCCAATCGAGCGCAGACAAGTTACCTTTGCGCTATGGGTGCTGGTCCGCTAGCTCTCCCAGCTGGCGCGGATGGTTGCTGCGACATCCCCCAAGCGCTGACCAAGAGCTGCCAAGTGCTGAAGTACCTCATTGGGCGAGGCGCCGTTGAGGATGCACGTGAGGGCATATGAGGCCAAGAAGATTGTCGCGAGCCCCAGCGGAATCAGCACGATCATCGCCAGCGTACGCAGGCGCTGGGCCCAGCGACGGTGACGCGCACGACGTTTATCGAACGCGAGCTCCTGTGCATATGAATCCTGCTGTACGGAATAGGCCTCTGGCGCCGATTCACACCCGGGCACAGCTGCAGGTACAGCAGCGGGCACGACATTTTGCGCAAAGGGCTGGGCTGCCGCCCCTTGCATTTGCATCTCCATGAGCCGTTGCTGCTGACGCAGCATGCGCTCAGCTTGTTGCTGCGGAGTCTCAAGAAACAGATCCATGCTGGCCTCCAAAATCGGAGCATTCGACGCTTACGACCAGCATCCCGCACCGCCATGACCGCGACAACGCAATCGCCGGCAATAGCCACAAAGTTTCTTTTGCTCAAAAGCTGTCGAAAAGCTCAACAACTCCTCTACCAGCACTTTCTCTGAGCTTTTTTCGCCAACAATCTTTTGGCCTTCCACCCTTACGCCAACTGACCAAAATCTAACCAAAAGCTTGACGAAAATTGTGGGGACAGGGACCCCACACAAAAACGTGCCGCCCCAAAAGGGGCGGCACACAAACTTCTAATCAGCTTTTCAGTAACGAGCACGCGACGACCCGAAGCCGGAGCGCAGGGCGGGAGGCCGGAT
>CAJMNK010000057.1 GCA_905214905.1 uncultured bacterium
CTTGAGTAGCGTTGCGTGGTAAAAACTGGCGAGCATCGGCTCACAGTCAGCCAAAGCCCGGGCTTCGGCTTTAATATTATTCCAGACGATATCCAGTTCTTCACACGGCATTGCATACTCCAGGCGATATAGTAATGACCTGCCAGTTCTGCGCTGGCAGGGTCATTCAGGTGACAAAGGAAAGCTAATTGCTGCTGCGCTCGTCCTTGCGGGCGCGACCCAATAAGGTCAATGCTGCCTCGCGCGCAATTTTTCCGCAATACAATACCTGATAAATTTCCTCGGTTATTGGCATTTCGACACCTAAACGCTGTGCCAGAACGCGAACTTCCTTGGTATTGCGGTAGCCTTCAACCACCTGGCCAATCTTGTCCTGGGCGCTCTGCACGTCCATACCCTGGCCGAGCATCATGCCGAAGCGACGGTTACGGGACTGGTTGTCGGTGCAGGTGAGCACCAGGTCACCGAGGCCGGCCATGCCCATAAAGGTTTCCGGATCGGCGCCCAGCGCCGCGCCGAGGCGGGACATTTCCACCAGCCCACGGGTAATCAGCGCCGTACGCGCATTGGCGCCGAAGCCGATGCCGTCCGACATCCCCGCCCCGATGGCGATGACGTTTTTCATGGCGCCGCAAACCTCGACGCCGGTCATATCCTGCGACAGGTAGATGCGGAAGGCCGTGGACAGCAGCAGCTCCTTAAAGGTCTCCCCTACCTGCGTATCTTTGCTGGCGATGACGGCGGCAGAGAGCCCACCGCGGCAAATCTCCTCGGCATGGTTGGGGCCCGAGAGGGCCGCCACACGCCGCTCGTTGCCGATCTCGCTGGCAATGACCTCGCTCATGAGCAGGCCAGACTCGGGCTCAATGCCCTTGGTGAGGCAGAGCACCGGGGTGTCGGTGGCGATACAAGGTGCCGCCTGATGGCATACGCTGCGCAGGTGCGTGGAGGGCACGGCAAAGATGATGGCCTCGACGCCGTCGAGCGCCTGGGCCAGATCCGTCGTGGCGACGACGTTTTCCGGCAGCACGTAATCCACCAGATACCGGGGGTTGCGATGCTCGCCGTTAATGCCGGCGGCCGTCTGTTCGCTATGGGCCCACATGGTCACGCGCTCGGCTCGCGCGGCGGCAAGGCCGGCGACGGCGGTTCCCCAGGAGCCGGAGCCAATCAGCGCAACATTCATGACTCTCCCCTACTTATCGTCGGGCTCGGTGACGCGCTTGGTAAACGAGAGCTTGGACTCCTTACCCGTCATGAGCTTTTTGATGTTCGCGCGATGGGCCCACACCACGGTGATGCCGATCATCGCCATGCAAAACTTAAGTCCCAGGCTGCCGTACGGAAAGACCGCGCAGACGGCGATGGGAAGACCGATGGCCGCGGCAAGCGAGCCTACCGACACAAACTTTGTGATGGCGACGGCCACGATAAACATGCCCAGCAGCGACAGGCCAATAGGCCAGTACCAAGCGAGGATGACGCCCAGACCAACCGCGATACCCTTGCCGCCATGGAAGTTGAGGTAGGGCGAGAAGATATGGCCCCACACGGCCGCCAGGCAGATGACGCCGAGCATCCAGTCGCCGGGAGCGCCGGGGGCCATAATGCTCACGGGGAAGCCATAGCCCACGCCCGCGATGAGCGGACGGGCGATAAGGACACAGATGGCGCCCTTAAGGCAGTCGAGCAACAGCGTGAGCGCGGCCACCTTAGGGCCGGCCACGCGCAGGGCGTTGGTGGTGCCGATGTTGCCGGAGCCCGCCTTGCGAATGTCGGTGTGGTTGAACACGCGGCCCAAGATCAGACCAAACGGAATCGCCCCGATAAAGAACGAGAGCACGGCGCAGATGGCGGTCAGCAGAATCGGATTATGCATCCTTTTGCTCCTTCTTCCTAAAGAAGAGTCGAATGGGCGTGCCGGCAAAGTCGAAGGTCGAGCGCATGCGGTTCTCTACGTAGCGCTGGTAGGTGTCGTTGACCAGGTCGCTATGGTTGACGAAGAACGTGAACGTCGGCGGGTTGACGCCCGTCTGGGTCACGTAGTGCATGCGCAGGCGGCGCTTGCCGTCCACCACGGTATGACCGAACTCGCGCAGGTCGGTAAGGAACGTGTTGAGGCGCGATGTGCTGATCTTTTGCGAGCGCGTCTTTTCGGCGGCGTCTACCATTGCCCAGATCTTCTCGACGCTGCGGCCGGTCAGGGCAGAGATGCGCAAGTACTGGGCCCAGGGAGCCATGACGCCCAGACGGCGGTCGATGGTCTCCATGCAGGCCTCGCGCTTACGGTCGTCGTCGAGCAGATCCCACTTGTTGAGCAGCACAACGATGGCGCAGCCGCGCTCGATGGCAAGACCCATGACCTTCTGGTCCTGTTCGGTAACGCCCACGGAGGCGTCGACGACGAGCAGCGCCACGTCGGCGCGGTCGATGGCGCGCAGGCCGCGGACCATCGAGTAGTACTCGATGTTCTCGTACACGGTGCTCTTCTTGCGGATGCCCGCGGTGTCGACCATGCGGTAGTGCTTGCCGTTGCGCTCCACGACGGTGTCGATGGCGTCGCGCGTGGTGCCGGCAATGTTGGACACGATAGAGCGGTCGGCGCCCAGGATGCGGTTGAACAGCGAGGACTTACCGGCGTTGGGGCGGCCGATGATGGCCACGTTCAGCGCATCGGGGAACTCATCGGCGACCTCGTCCTCTTCCTCCGGAAGCAGGGCCACGATATCGTCGAGCAGGTCGCCCGTGCCATGACCATGCAGGGCCGAGAGCGGCGTGGGCTCACCGATGCCGAGCGAATAGAACTCCCAGATGCTGTCGTTCTCGCGATCGGGGTTGTCGAGCTTGTTCACCAGCAGAAAGACCGGCTTGTCGCAGCGCTTGAGCATGCGGGCGACCGACTCGTCCTCCTCGGTGACGCCGGTGCGGCCGTCGACCACAAACAGGATGACGGCGGCTTCCTCGGCGGCGGCGAGGGCCTGGTCGCGGATGGACGTGGCAAAGACGTCGTCGCTCTTGAGCGGCTCGATACCGCCCGTGTCGACGATGGTGAACTCGCGGCCGTTCCAATCGGCCGTGTGGTATGAGCGGTCGCGCGTGACGCCGCGAGACTCGTGGACGATAGCGTCCGAGGTCTGGGCCAGGCGGTTAACGAGCGTGGACTTACCCACGTTGGGGCGTCCGACGACGGCGACGATAGGTTTCATCTGCTCTCCTTTAATGGGTAGGGTCAGCGGAATTAGTAGAGTCGGCAGGCACAATGCCAAGGATGTGCTCCAGGGTATCGAGCAGCTCATGCGGCATGGTCGACACCACATGAACCTCGGCGCCGCGACTGGTAAGGCTTGCGAGTAAATCGTCACGATGATACTCGTCAAGCGTCATGCCGTCAGCGTTGAACATGAGCTTAGGCACAAAGAGCATAACCCCCGACAGATCTTGGGGCAGCTGCTCCAGAATGTCACACGCGACGATGAGGCCGGTCACGTCCACGTTGCCGCCAAAGTAGCGGTTCTTGATGGCTGTGACGGTGCCGCCGAGACCATGCGGCGACTCCACAAAGCGTGCCACGGTGTCTCGCGCGCTGGCGCCGGAGAGGCACAGCAGGTTCTGGCTGCGGGCGGCGATGGCCTCGCGGACGCGGGCCAGTCGCTCGGCATCGGTAGCCAGCACGTCGTCGGTCTCGTCCAGATACGAGCGGATCATGCCGATGCCGTCGTAGTACTGCGGGTAACCGTCGTAAAAGTCCGCCTCGGGAGGATCGATGCCGGCGTCCAGATAGAACTCGTCGCTCATCTGGAAGGTGTGGCGGCCAAAGCGCTCGAAGGCACGGTCCTGGAAAGGCCGGATCATGGCAATGGTTTCGCGTGCGAGCTCGGGCTTGTCACTGTAGGACCAGCTAAAACGGTTCTGATGTTTGGTAAAGCCCAGCGGCACAATGCCCAGGCTGGTGATCTGCTCGTGCTCCTCGCAGTAACGCAGGGTCTTTTCCAGCTCCTCGCCGTCGTTCATACCGGGGCACAGCACGATCTGCGCGTGAATCTCGATGCCGGCGGCCATGATGGCCTCGAGTACGTCCATGCCGCGCTGGGCGTTGCGGCCCATCATGCGGCGGCGAACGTCGGGGCTCACGGCGTGGACCGACACGTTCATCGGACTCATGTTGCGATCGATAACGTTTTGCACGTCCTCGTCGGAAAGGTTCGTGAGCGTGACAAAGTTACCCTGCAAAAAGCTCAGGCGGTAGTCGTCGTCGCGAATGTAGAGCGTGGAGCGACCGCCCTTGGGCAGCATGGTCATAAAGCAGAACACGCAGGCGTTGACGCAGGTGCGCATGCCGTCAAAGATGGGGCCGTCGAACTCAAGGCCCCAGTCCTCTCCCGGGAAGCGGTCGAGCTCCACGGGGGTGACAGTGCCGTCGCGCGGATCGAATACCTCCAGCTCGACGGTGTCGTCGTCTGCCTCCCAGAGCCATACGATCATGTCAGTGAGTTGCTCGCCGTTGACCGTGAGCACGCGCATGCCCGGCTCGATACCCACATCCCATGCGGGCGACTCGGGACGCACGTTCTTTACGAGCGCGCCCTCACCCGGCTCGGGGTCGCGGCTGCGCCCGTAATCGGCCACCTCGGCGGCGTATGCGGGTACGGTCTGGTCCATGATTAGCGGCAAAGCTCCTTGATACGCTCTACGGCGCGTTCGATGTGTTCTTGCGGGGTGGAGGCTCCGGCAGTGATGCCAATGTGGCGCGCGTTGGCAAACCACGCGGCCTGGAGCTCCGAAGCTTCCTCGATGTGATGCGTGTGCTCACAGGCATCAGCGCAGATCTGTGCCAGGCGGCGGGTATTGCCCGAGTTCTTGCCGCCCACGACGACCATGCAGTCGCAGCGGTTGGCGAGGGTTGCGGCTGCCTGCTGGCGCTCGCTCGTGGCTGCGCAAATGGTGTTGATCACACGCAGTTCCTGCACGCGCGGGGTGATGGAGGCCACAACCTCGGCCAGGTTCTGCGCGGTCTGGGTGGTCTGCACAACCAGACCCACCTTGCCCTTGAGTGGCAGCGCGTCCGCATCGGCGGCACAGCTCACGACCTGTGCGTCATCACCAGCATGGCCAAGAATGCCCTCGACCTCGGGGTGACCCGGCTCTCCCACGACGATCACGCGGTAGCCCTCGCGCACCAGACGCTCGGCCGCCACGTGGACCTTCTTTACGTAGGGGCAGGTGGCGTCGACCACATCGAGGCCGCGCTCGCGAGCGGCATCGATGACCTGCGGCACCACGCCGTGCGCGCGGATGATCACGGTGCCCGACGCGGCGTCGTCCAAGGTCTCGGCCAGACCGACGCCTGACTCGGCGAGCTCGCGCACCACGATGGGGTTATGGATGAGCGGACCCAAGGTATGGACCTGATTGCACTCCCCTGCCTGCGGCGCAGCGGCCAGCGCCATATCGAGCGCACGCTGTACGCCGTAGCAAGTGCCGGCGTGGGCGGCGATCTCGATGTTAGGCGCGCCGTCCTGGTCGGACGCAGTCGCGGCTGTGTTCGTCACGTTCTCGCTCATGGCTAGAACCTGCCCGGATGCTCGGCGCACAACTCGTCGCGCATCTTATATACACGGTTCATGGCCTCGGACTCAAACCAGGCCAGGCGCTCCGTGCGCTTAAGCCCGGCCGGCGCGTCCGAAAGCGAGACGGCCTTGCCGGCACGAATCCAGCATTTTTTAGGACGCATGAGCTTTTTGCCCGCGGGCGTGATGTCGGACCAGCCGCAGATGGCGAGCGGGTTGACGGGCGCCTTGCCCATCTGGGCGATGAGCGCAAAACCGCCGTGGACCTCGGGCTTGATCTCGCGCGAGCGGATGCGCGTGCCCTCGGGGAAGATCAGGACGTCCTCGCCGCGCTGTAGCGCATGCTGGGCGGCGCGCAGGCACTTCATATCGGCAGTACCGCGCTCTACGGGGATGCCGCCCACGCGGCTAAAGGCCCAGCGTACAATCTTGCTCTTCGCGAACTCGGACTTAAAGATGGGGCGGATGCGGCGGCCGCCAAAGAACAGCGCCGTCTCCACGGCCAAGAGCTCGGCCATCGAGGTGTGGTTGCAGATGACCACGCTACCGCGACCTTCCTGGCGCTCAAACAGCAGGTCGGCGTCCTCGACCTTCCAGCGCCACATGAGCTTGGAGAAGGCCCATAGAATAGCCATGACCACCACGACGACGGCGCGGATGAGCGCAGGGAACTCGGCGTAGGGGGCGTTGTAGTAATCCTCGGGCGTCTGCTTAAACAGGCGCATGAGTTACCTCCTTTGGTTGATGAGGTCCTCGATAATGCGTACGACCTCGTCGATGGTGTGGGCGGTGGAGTCGACGTGCACGGCGTCCTCGGCGGGCACGAGCGGTGCGACCTCGCGGCTGCTGTCGAGTTTATCGCGCTGCTTGAGGGCGTCGAGGGTTTCGTCGACCTCGGCCTCGAGCTGCTCGGCAGTAAGCGGCTGGGCGTCGTTTTGGTGGCGCTGCAGCACGCGGCGGCGGGCGCGCTCACGCGGGTCGGCGGTCAGGAACACCTTGACCTGCGCGTTGGGAAATACGACGGTGCCGATGTCGCGACCCTCGGCCACGATATCGCGGTCCTCGGCGGCGCGGCGCTGGTGAATGAGCATGGCGGCGCGCACGCCCGGGTAGGCCGAGACCTTGGATACGTTGGCGTCGACCTGCGGGGTACGGATGGCGGCCGAAGCGTCCTGGCCGTCAATGGTCAGGCGCGTGTCCTCGCCGGTACCATTGGTAAAGCGAATCTCGATCTGCTCGGCGAGGGCGTCGATGGCCGCCTCGTCGTCCAGGTCGATACCGCGGTCGAGCGCGGCGAAGGTGACGGCGCGATACATGGCGCCCGTGTCGAGCTTGTTAAAGCCCAGCTGGCGGGCGATCTCCTTGGCGATGGTGGACTTGCCGGAACCGGCGGGGCCGTCGATGGCGACGATCATGCAATACTTCCTTTCGGTGGTTGACGTGCTGGTATGGTTCGCGGGCGTCGGGGCGCGGCGGATTGCTTAGCCCGTGTAGCGCTCGCGGTAGGTGTTGCGCTTGGGCGCGGAGCCGTGGCTGCCGTGGTGGCGCGTGCGGCTCGCGGTGTTGGTCGCCGGCGCGGTGCCGCGCTTGGATGCGGCCTGCTTGGGCGGGGTGCCGCCGGCCTTGAGGATCTGCACTTCGCGCTCGGTGAGCTCGCGCCACGAGCCCTTGGACACGTCCTTGAGTTCCAGGCCGGCGAAGTTGCAGCGATGCAGGCGAATCACCGGGTGGTGGATCTTGCTCAGCATGCGCTTGACCTGGTTCTTGCGGCCCTCGCGGATGATGACCTCCACGGCGGTGGTGCCGGGCTTTACACCCTGCGGAGCCACGGCCTCGGCTTCGCGCGCGTTGATGACGCGGCAGATCGCCGGCTGGCACAGGCCGTCGTCGAGCTCGATGCCGCGGCGGAGCGGTTCCAAGTCGCGATCGGTCAGGTGGCCGTCCACGAGCGCCTGGTAGGTCTTGTAGACGTGCTTGCTGGGGTGCAGCAGGTCTTGCGACAGGTCGCCGTCAGTGGTAAAGAGCAGAAGGCCCGTGGTGTCGCGGTCCAGGCGACCCACCGGAAAGAGCCCCGGAAAACGGTCGCGCGGGACCAGGTCGGCCACGCAAGGGCGCTCCTGGGGATCGCTCATGGTGGTGAGGTAGCCGGTCGGCTTGTAGAGCATTAGGTACACGGCACCCTGGTTGAGCTTGACAGGCATGCCGTCGACCTCGATATGGTCGCGGTCGACGTCGACCTTGGTCCCCAGCTCGGTTGCGACCTGGCCGTTGACGGTCACGCGGCCAGCGGTCATCAGGTCCTCCGAGCCGCGGCGGCTCGCCACGCCCGCGCGCGCCAAAAAGCGCTGCAGGCGCATGGTGTGCGGGTAGACGGGCTGGGTGCCGCCTGTGGGCGCCGTAGCGCCCGCGACGCGTGCGGTGCGCGTCTCCCCTGCTTCGTTAGTCCTCGTCATGCAAATCCTCCGAGGTGTCACCGGTGGGCAGAAGCTCTGCGTCATCGGTGTCCTCAACATCGGTATCGAGCAGTTCGCGCTCTTCGTCCAGGTCTTCGGCCTGCTCCTCAAGCGTGGACTGAATGCTGCGGCCGCTCAGACGCTCGCGGATAAACTGGCGCGACTGCTCGTCGGGGGCAAACTGTTCCAGATCGGGCAGGTCGCGAGTGGAGCGCAGGCCGAACTTTTCCAAGAAAGCGTTGGTCGTGCCGTAGATGATGGCCTGACCGCGCTCGGGGTCGCGACCGAGCTCGCGCACCAGACCCTTGTCCACGAGCGACGCGATGACGCCGTCGGAGTTGACGCCGCGGATGCCCTTGACCACCTCGCGCGTGACGGGCTGGTGGTAGGCGATGACGGCCAGGGTCTCGAGCGCCGCCTGCGACAGTTTTTGTGTGTCCCAGCTCAGCACGTAGGCCTCGACCACGTCGTGGTAGGCGGGGTGCGTAAACAGGCGCCAGCCACCAGCGACCTCGCGCAGCTGAAAGCCGCGATTGGCCTCCTCGTACTCAACCTTAAGCTCGGCCAACAGCGACGCGCACTCGCCGGGGGCAATATCCAGCGCACTTGCCAGCGCGGGTGCGCTCACGGGGTCGCTCGAGACCAGCAGCAGCGCCTCGAGGGCGCCTTTGAGGCTGTTTGCCTCCAGCGTTGAAAGGGTTGACATGGTTGCCGCTCCTATTCGGTGAGCTCGGGGTCCTCGCCGGGCACGTAAGCCTCGGCGCCCTCGACTCGGTTGATGCAGATGGTTCCAAAGATCTCGTCCTGGCTCAGCGTGAGCGAGCCGCGTTTGGCGAGCTCGAGCATGGCCAGGAAGGTGACGACGAGCTGCTCGGTGGTGGCGTCGCCGTCCAGCAGCTCGCGGAAGGTGCAGGTTTGGTGCGCCATGGTAAAGCGGTCGACCGAGGCCACCGTCAGGTCGAGCGGCACGCGATGCGGCGCCACGTGCTCGGCCTCCAGCAGGAAGGTCTGGCGCTTGCCGTCCAGGTCTGCGCAGATAACGGCCAGGCCGCGCAGGGTGATGCCGGCCAAGTAGTCGGGCATAAGGCCCAAAAACTCGGGGTCGGGGCCGGCCACGCGCGGATGCATGCGGCTCTCGGCCTGCATGCGCGCGCCAAGGGCCGCCGCCGCGCCTTTAAACTGCTTGTAGGCGATCAAGCGCTGGATCAGGACCTCGCGCAGGGCATCACCGTCGAGCGTGCTGAGCTCCTCGAGGTCTTCGTCGAACTCGTCATCGTCGTCATCGGCTTTGCGCGGGGCCTCCTGCGGCACCAGAGAGGCAGCCTTGATGTCCAAAAGGGTTGCCGCGACCAGCAAAAAGTCGCTCGCCACGTCCAGGTCCAGCGCCTCGATGCGCTCGGCCTCGGCCAGGTATTGCTCGGCCACCTCGCTGATCGAGATGGCGCCGATATCAACTTTTTGGCGGGTTACCAGCTGCAGCAGCAGGTCGAACGGTCCGCTGTAGACCTGCGTCGACACGCGATACGACATATTCGACCTCCTTTGACGGCGCCTTCGCGGCGCGGTTTGGGTGCATGTTACGACCGTTTTGCACGGTCGACCTATAAGTTTACCTTAGATGCCGGCGATTGCGAAGTTGAGCAGCTGCTCAGCAAGCGGATACACGGTAACGTCGAAATACCGGCCGATCACGTCGATGCCGGTCCACATAGGCAGCAGGTACAGCACCAGGATGAGGATGGGCATAGCGTATTGCTGCAGACGGTAATAGTTGTTGAGCGCCTTGCCCTTGAGGAAGGGCACGATGATCGACGAGCCATCGAGCGGCGGGATCGGGATGAGGTTAAAGAACGCGAGTGACAGGTTGACCACGATAAACGTGGCGCCGAAGTTCATGATTTGCGACGCTACGGCAAAGGATATGCTTGCATAGAGGTTGCCGTACGTTGCGTGCATGAGGGCGGACGCGAGGCACGCGAGGGCGATGTTCGACGCGGGGCCGGCCACGCTCACCAGGACCTCGTCGCGTTTGGGGTGCTTGAGGTTGTTGAGGTAGACGGGCACGGGCTTGGCGAAGGCGAACACGGGACCGCCGGCGGCAAGCATGAGCAGCGGCAGGATGATGGTGCCAAACAGGTCGATGTGGTTGAGCGGGTTGAGCGAGACGCGGCCGCGCGAACGGGCCGTCTTATCGCCGAGCGCCCAGGCCGCCGCGGCGTGTGCGCTCTCGTGGATCACGATGCCAACGATGACGGCGACGGCGCTCGCGAGCAGTTTCATGAGGTAGCTGCTGGACATGACGCTCCCCTAGCGGACGCGGCGCGAGGCGCGCGTGAGCAGGTAGTCGGCTACAAACAGAATTACGGCAACGATGGCATAATCCAGGCGGAACACGCCGCCAAAAGGCGATGTGATGACGCCGTAGCCGGCGATGGCGCTCGGAAGCGCGCGCGAAAGCTCAACGACAAAGCCCACGATCTGCAGCTTGGCGGTGAGGCCGCTAAAGCACAGCAGCACAGTCATCGCACTCATAAAAATGCCGCAGATGCGACAGGCGATGGCGATGATGCTCATCGCCACGGCAGCGGCCTTACGAGAGTTCACGCGCGGTCTCCTCTTCGATCTGGGTGGAAAGCTCCAGCCATTCGTCTTCGAGCTTGGGCAGCTCTTGCTTAAGGCCGTTATATTCCCCCAGCGCGGCGTTGAACTTGTCCTGATCGGCATAAAGCTCTTCGCTTGCCATCAATTCCATAAGCTCGTCATAGCGGGCGCGCTTTTTGTCGAGCTCGGCCTCGATCTTCTTGAGCTGGTTGCGCACGCCCTTGAGCTTTTTGTTGAGCGCGGCGCGAGCCTGGGCCTCGGCGCGCTTTTGCTCCTTGGTCTTTTTGCCCTCGGCCGGCTTGGGGGCGGCAGCGCTGGGCTGGGTGGAGCTGGTCGGCTTGGCTGCCTTGGTCGCGGCCGGTGTGCTCTCCGTGGACGCCTCGGCGGCGGCGCGGGCCGCAAGGTCCTCGCGCTTGTAGAGGTAGTAGTCGTAGTCGCCGTCGTAGACCGTTACCTTGCCATCGCGGATGTCGATGACGCGGTTGGCCACGGCGCGTACCAGGTGCTCGTCGTGGCTGATCAGCACGATAGTGCCGGGGAAGTTTTGCAGGGCGTTCTCGAGCATGTCCACCGAGTCGATGTCCAGGTGGTTGGTGGGCTCGTCCAGGCACAGGAGCGCCTCGGGGGCCACAAGCATCTTGGCCAGGGCCAGACGCGCCTTTTCACCTCCGGAGAGGACGCGAACCTGCTTCTCGATGGAGTCGTTGTCGCTAAACAGGAAGGCGCCCAGCAGACTGCGCTGCTGCGGCACGGTCCACTTGGGCGTGACGGTGTCGATCTCTTGCAGGACGGTGTTGGACTCGGTCATGCCCTCGAGCGCGTGCTGGGCGTAGTAGGCCACACCCACGTTGTTGCCCAGATCGCGGGTACCGGTAGTGGGCGGCTCCAGACCGGCGAGGATCTTCATGAGCGTGGACTTGCCGGCGCCGTTGGGGCCGACGAGCGCCACGTGCTCGCCGCGGTAGAGCTTGAGGTCGATGTCGCTGTAGATGTGCTTGTCGCCGTAGGACTTGGATACACCCTCCAGGCCCACGACCATGTCGCCGGAGCGCGGCGGGTCAGGGAACTTAAAGTCGATGTGCTTGTGGCCCTCGGGTAGGATGACGAGCTCCTTTTTGATCTGCTCGATCTTGCGGATGCGCTCCTGGGCCTGGGCTGCCTTGGTGGGCTTGTAGCGGAACTTGTCGACGAAGACCTGCATATGGGCAATGTCGCGCTCCTGGGCGGCGCGCTTGGCGCGCATCTGCTCCAGGTTGTCCTCGCGCTGCTTGAGGTAGCTGCTGTAGTTGCCGGTGTAGGTGGTCACACGACGGTTTTCGAGTGCGGCGACGTGGTCGACGCAGGCGTCCATGAAGGCGCGGTCGTGGCTGACGATGAGGACGGCGCCGTCGTAGTTGGCGATAAAGCCGCGCAGCCACTGGACGCTCTCGAGGTCCAGGTGGTTAGTGGGCTCGTCCAGAAGCAGCAAGTCGGGGTGGCGCAGGAAGAGCTTGGCCAGCGCGATGCGCATCTGCCAGCCGCCCGAGAACTCGGAGCACGGGCGCTCAAAGTCGGTGACTTTGAAGCCCAGGCCGGACAGGATCTTGCGGGCGTTGCTCTCGAGCTCGTAGCCGCCCAGGTGCTCAAAGCGGTCCTGGACCTGGCCGTACTCGTTGAGGAGCGCGTCGACGTCCTTGCCCTGCTCGGAGAGCTCGGTGATCTGGGCCTGCAGCTCGTTGGCGCGCTCGCCCATGCGGCGGATTTCCTTGGCGGCGGCCATGACCTCGGCGAGGATGGTGGTGTCCTTTTGCTCCAGATTAGTTTCCTGCTCTAGGTAGCCCACCTGGCAGTCCTTTGCGTACTGGACCTGGCCAGCGTCTGGGCTGTCGATGCCCATGATGATCTTGAGCATGGTGGTTTTGCCGGCGCCGTTTGGGCCCACGAGCGCGAAGCGCTCGCCGGGGTTGATCTGGAAGGACGCGCCGCTAAAGAGGACGCGCGCGCCGAAGCTTTTTTCGATCTTGTCGACCAGGAGGATCATGGTGCCGCCTTTGACCTTGTGTGCCTATATGAAAAAAGGCCCCAACTTGCGTTGGAGCCTCATTCAATGCTCGGGTGGAGACGAGGGGGATCGAACCCCTGACCTCTTGACTGCCAGTCAAGCGCTCTCCCAGCTGAGCTACGCCCCCGTGCGAAAAAGTACTATACGGGAACTCGGACGGCGATGCAAGGACAATTTTGAAAAAAAACTTTCGCGAGTGCCGGCGCGCTCGGGACCGCGCCAACCCGCGGGGCGCCTGGCCCCCGCACGGCCCGTACGCCGGCCGACTTGGCGCGTGGAACACGACGCACCCCGTTCAACAGGGTTTTCCGTGCGCCTCCAGTCCCATTATCGGGTCCGATTGCGAAGCGCCCCTCCCCAGCGCCCCAGAACCATGCCGGTTTACTACGATAAATCAGAAATGTCCGACCATACACGCCTTTTCGTGCAACTGGCGGGCTACCTACCTGCGGTTTTGCAAACGGAGAACACACGGTGCTCGGGGGGTCGCCGATTCGTCGTAGTAAACCGGCATGGTTTTGAAATGGCATCAGGTTGATTTCACGCAAAAGTGTGTTGGAGCCCTGAATTAAAGGCCTTAACTTATTTAGATCGCTTCTATTCTGCGACGCGCCTAGATTAGCTGTTGTTTAGCATCGGACTTGATCTTGCGTTGTGCGACTTGCTCGTGCATGGTAGTATTTCAAAACGTGAAGCGAAGAAATTAGGTCTGAGTTGCCTTTGTTAGAATTGCATTCACCGTTCATAAGGGCTCTTGGCGCAACGGTTAGCGCAGGGGACTCATAATCCCTGGGTTCTGGGTTCGAATCCCGGAGGGCCCACCAGAATCGTTCGAGGCCGGGCATGCTGCCCGGCCTCTTTACATTACGGTGATACTAAATTTTTCCCTACATAGACGTGAAACACTTTTAATCATTCCTCTTTGCAATTTAGGATAGATTTTCGCCAAGCAGCCACTGGGCAAAAGCATATTATTGGCCAATCAAAATGAAAAAAGGCCCCAACTTGCGTTGGAGCCTCATTCAATGCTCGGGTGGAGACG
>CAJMNK010000058.1 GCA_905214905.1 uncultured bacterium
GCCGACGGGCGCTTTTCTACCTAGTCATTGGGGACGTACTTAAACGACTAGTCATTCAAGCACGTCCCCAATGACTAGCTGGATGGAGTCGGGGTCGGAACTGGGGAGATAACGGATTTCTAGCTCTACTCCAAGCGCTTGCAGCTCTATGAAGGCGGCGACGTCCTCCTCGCTCACGGCAACCGCGGGCGTTATGGAGCGCTTGCCCTCCCCTGCCTGCATATGGCCGATGCTGATCTTGGTTATTGGCACGCCGCCCTTCACCAGTGCCAATGCATCCGCGGGTGAGACCACCATGATTAGAATCCATTGACGCGGCGTTGCAGTATGAATGATGTCGATGGTCTTTTGCACCGAGAAAAACCGCGTCCACACGCCCTCGGGCGCCGCGACCCTCATAGGCGCCCACTTGCGCGAATCAGCCGCAATCTCGTCGTTGACGATTAGGACGAGGTTGGAACCCACAGCCTCGTTCCACAGCTCAACGTCTTGCCCGTAAATGAAACGGTCGTCGATGCGTGTGAGAAGAATCTTGGGTTGAGCCATCGCTGCCCCATTCTGTTTGAGACCCGTAAGAGCAAGACATCGCGTCTCCAATATTAGTGCATTTAAAGTGAGAAAAGCCATCAGAACACTTGCGCGGATGTGCGATGTCCCGTATCATAGACAGCCGTTGACGCCTCAGTTGCGTCATCACATGGCCGCCAGCGTAGCTCAGTTGGTAGAGCACCGCTCTCGTAAAGCGGGGGTCACCGGTTCGAGCCCGGTCGCTGGCTCCATTGCACAAGATAGCCGCCTTCGGGCGGCTTTTTTGTTGCCGATTTTGAGTGCGTGCGCGCCAATCCAAGCATCGCCACGTCAACAGCGGCCCACTCGGTGGACTTCGGGTTTAATGCTTAGGGGTGGGGATTTACCAAAGTGAAATCTTAATGAAAAGAAACCCAGCTGCAACAATTGCCATGGTGAGGGCTCGAATTGGCCATATAGATCTAAAATAGTCACAATATACAAATGTCGAGAGACATTGGGGATATAGATGAAAAGAACTAAGGGTTTTCTTTTGTTGGTATTGATGCTGCTCGGACTGTTCTGCCTGAGTGGCCCTTCTTGGGCCGAGGCTGCCTGTCCTGAAGGTGAGCCTCAGCAGTCTTATACGGGCAGCCTGCTGATAACTGCTAAGGAGGGCGATGCCGACTCTCAATCTGGGGTAAATCCCCTTGCCACTTTTGAGGGGGACGGCGGAACGGTCAAGCTTGACCATATTGGTAGCGGGATTTTGAGGTGGCAAGTTCTTCCGGACAAAATTGCGAACGATCCCTTCTCTTTTGCTGGAACGATATATCTATACAAGGTTGTGAGCGGAAAACAAAAATACGTCGATTGCTATCCGACAAACGGGTCTGGAATTGCATTCACCGGCATTTCGGGGCAGATTGATACACATGTACGAAAGGGAACCTATGTGGTGCGTTGGGTTGGAGCTGCTGGAGGCCCGATATGGATTGCGGTCTTGCGCCCCGATGTCCAAATAGGTTTCTCTCTCTAGACGGGAAGTTGCTCATGAACGCCATATATGACGGAGATGACTGGGTCGATCACTATACTTGGCGCCTGGTCGGCTCGAACGACAATGGGGATGTGGTGTTTGATGGACTATGTCCAAAGCATCTCCATCCTTTTGTCTCGTCGTTAATTGAGAGTTCCGCTCGTGTTGCCCCCTACAGCTCGGCGTCGCTTCATGATACGGACGTTTTGAAGACCATAAGGGAATCAATTGACGAGGGCACGATGAGCGGCCCGCTGTTTTCTCGGCTTGTGGGGCTAGATGAGATTGGCTCGAAACGACTGCTTGCGGGCGAAAAAGTGGAACTCACTTATCGCTCGATGATTTCAATCCTGCGGCTAGCCGATGTTCTTCGCAAATAAATAAGGCTTCCCTATTCAAAAACCGAAAACCCCGCTAAGCGTGATTCCCCTAGGGAAAACACGCTTAGCGGGGTCCTGGCGTGTTTTCCCTAGGGGAATCACGCCATCAGACGAGCAGCCCAACCAGGCAGCTCGCTACTCCTCCCAGTAGGCGTCGGCAAGCAGCTTAAAGCAGATCTTCTTGACCGGCTGTGCGCCATCGCCCGGGAACTCGAGCGTGGGCATATGAGGTTCGCCGGCAACGAACAGTGCAAACTTGTCGTCAGCAAGATCGCCGGCAATCGAAGCGTCGGAATCGACCAGATCGTAGTCGTCCTTCTCGTCAAACTCCTGGACCAGCGTCAGGCTGCCCGTAGCGACCTTAAAGGCCTCGCGACCCTCGACGTCGATCTGCAAATCGTGATAGCGCTGATGCGTCTCGTAGTGAGCCTCGGCCTCGGGACGCGTCGTGGGAGCCATGACGTTCGCAAAGACCTTGTCGCCCAGAATCGGATGGCTGCCGACCTCGAGCTGCGCCGGGTCGTTCTCCTCGAGCCAATCGATCAGCACGTCGAGGCCCTTGAGCATTCCGCGGTATTCCTCGATATCGCCCAGTGCACCGTAAATCATCTAAATCCCCTCTCGGATCGTTTCTTTGGCAGCTACTCGGCAAACGCGTTACCGACGCTGTTGCCACCCACATACGTCTCGACCAGGGTAAGGTCGGGATTGAACACGACAAGCTCAGCGTCGCGCCTCAGCATAATGCTACCGCACTTGTCGTCGACATGAGCCAGCAAGCGATACCGGGCCGACGCTCAAGCTCTTACAGCTCGGTCACGACAACGCCGTTGTAGACCTCGTCCCAACGGTCCATGACCAGATGGCCAGTCATAGGATCCATGGCATTGAGCTTGCCGCAGGTGTTGGCGGTACGCAGCACCGTCTCGTCGTCCGCGCCAGCAGCAATGGCATGCGCGAAGCCAGCGATAGTGGAGTCACCAGAGCCCGTGGCGTTAACGGCAGGGATATCGGGCGTCTTTGCGCGGAACGCACGGCCATTGTGGAAGCCAACGGAGCCGGCAGCGCCCATGGACACGACGACCCAGGGGATATCGGAGAAGCGGGCATCAGAGGCGAGTGCGGCGCGGAGCTCGTCCACATCGTCGGTGGTAAAGCTCGTACCCAAAAGGCCGTTGATCTCGGTCAGGTTAGGCTTGACCAGCTCGGGCTTAATTTCGGACTTAAGGGCGGCCTCGAGCGAAGCACCCGAGGTATCGAGTAACACCTTGGCACCGGCGTTCTCGGCAATGCCCGTGATCTTGGCATAGTAGTCTGCCTCGACACCGCGGGGCAGCGAACCCGAGATGGTGACGACGTCGGCCTTGCTCGCAAGCTCGGTAAACTTGGCGGTAAAGGCATCGAGCTCCTCGGGGGCAATTGTCGGGCCGCTCTCGAGCAGCTCGGTCTGGTTGCCGGCATGAAGGATATTGAGGCAGATGCGGGTCTCGCCCTTGATGGGCACAAAGTCGTTGTTAATACCGTTGGCGTCCATGAGCTCAGCCATGTAAGCGCCCATGTGGCCGCCGAGCAGACCGGTTGCCACGACGTCGTCGCCCAGCTGACCCAGCACACGGGCCACGTTGAGGCCCTTGCCGCCGGCGGTCTTTTCGGGCGTCACACGGTTGACGTCATCGATAACGAGCTCATCGAGCTGATAGCGCGTATCGACAGACGGGTTCATCGTAACGGTGAGGATCATTTTTAGCTCCTTATCTCGCAGGCTCCTAGTGCCTCGCGATACGAGTCGACAAAACGGAATTACAGAATTTCAATCGTGAACGAGCGAACGACGGTCTCCTTGGGCTTGGCGACAAGGCAGCCGCGCTTATGCTCAAGCACGTCATCCTCATCGGAGCAGGTCGAAAGGCCGCCCCAGGGCTCAACTGCCACAAAATCGCCCTCGGGCTTACTCCACACGATGAGGTACGGAAAGCCCTCGAAGCTCAGGCGAACGCCCTTGTCCTCGCCCTTTTTGGAAAGCGTGACCTGACGACTCTCGAGTACGTCAAAGATGGTCTCCGCAAAATCGAAGAGCTCGTGCGACAGGGGCAACGTCTTCCCCACCATGGGGTTCTTGGAGCGGTTTGCCACATCAATCAAGCCAGTCGAAGGAACGGCGGTGCAGAGCTCCGCAGCCTCGTCCTTCTCAAAGCGCAGCTCGTAGTCCGTATAGGCCTCGCCCTCGTCGAGCGGGCACCTAAAGCCGGGGTGTCCACCGATAAAGAACGGCATGTCCTCGGTGCCCTCGTTGGTCACCTCATAGGAGACGCGCACGGTATCCCCCTCAAGCGCATAACGAGCGACAAGCTTAAACGGGTACGGATAATCGCTCAGCAGCGCGGCGTTATCCTCCGAAGCCAGGCACATCGCCAGCTCGTTCTCGCTCTGGCTCAGCAGCTTCCACTCCTGTTTGCGCGCAAACCCGTGGCGAGCGAGCTTCACATGATGCCCGGCAAACGTCATGGCGCTACCATCACGCAGGCCTCCGCAAATCGGGAAGCAAATCGGTGCCTGGCCGGACCACACGGCGGGATCACCCTGCCACAGGTACTCGCGACCTCCAGCCTCAATCGAGGTAAACGAGCCGCCGGCCGTGGAGACCTTGATAGAAATCGAATCGTTGGAGAGAGCGTATTCCATTGTCCATCCTTTCGAACAACTGCTTTTTGCTCGCAAGAACCCGTCTCGGCCCTGACCAAAGGACAAACCCGCACGTTCATCGATGCGTCCGGTATCCCAGCCATGCAACGGGGTACCATACAGACATTGATGCAATTACAGCTGAAAGGCCTTCTTATGCGAACCATCATCCTTTATGCCTCACGCCACCACGGCAATACGAAAAAGCTCGTGGACGCCATCGTCGAGGCGCACCCCGAAATCGATACCCTCGACGTCAAGGCGCTCGGCAAAAACGAGTATCCCAACCTGCACGAATATCATCTGATCGGTGTCGCCACGGGCATCTATTACTCCGAGATCGACAAGGACATGGCACGCGTGCTCACGAACGTGCTGCAGCCGCAGGACAAGGTGTTTGGCCTTATGACCTACGGTGGCAAAAACAAGTGGTACGGCAAGGATATCGATGGCATCTGCCGCATGAGGCAGGCCATCTTTATGGGCGTCTACGGCTGCCCCGGCTTTGATACGTGGGGGCCGTTCAAACTCACCGGCGGTGTCCAAAAGGGGCACCCGAACGCTGAGGAAATTAAGGGCGCCGTCGACTTCTTCGACAAGATCGAAGACGAGTATGGCGACATCATCGTCGAAGAGTATGCCAAGCGCGAGAAGCGTCTAGCCTACGAAAAGGAGCATCCTGCAGGAGGCCTGGTGGCCGGCGTTAAGCGCACGGCAAAGAAGATCGCTAACAAGCTGTAACTGTAAAGGTGCTTTTGAGCGTTTAACCCATACGGCGGGTCCGAGCAGATTCGGGCCCGCCGTCTTTTTCTATCGTTACTCGGTAAAGGCGTTACCGACGCTCTGACCGCCAACATACGTCTCGACGAGGGTGAGCTCGTGGTCGAACACGACAAAGTCGGCGTCGCGACCCGGCATGATGCTGCCACACTTGTCCTCGATGTGCGCAGAGCGAGCCGGCACCTCGGTTGCCATGCGAATGGCGATATCGGCGCTGGCGATGCCCCAGTCGACGATGTTCTTGACGCCCTGGGCAAGCGTGAGCACCGAGCCGGCAATGCTCTTGCCGTCGGCGAGCCAGCACAGGTTGTCCTTCATGATGACGTCCATGCCGCCACTGGTGTAGCTGCCCTCGGGCATGCCGCCGCAGCCCAGGCAGTCGGTGATGAGTACCGTGTGCTGCCAGCCCTTTGCCTGCAGCAGCGCCTTGATGGCGGCAGGGTTTACGTGCTTGCCGTCACAGATGATCTCAGCGTAGGTCTCGGGCGTGGACATGGCAGCACCCACGACACCGGGCTCACGGTGATGCAGCCCGCGCTGGCCGTTATAGGTATGCGTAAAGCAGCTGGCACCGGCGTTGATGGCGGCGATGCACTCATCGTAGGTGGCGTCGGAGTGACCGATGCTGGTCACGACACCCTTCGCGTTGAGGGCGGCAGCATAGGTGGCAGCGCCATCGCGCTCAGCGGCCATAGCGCTCTTGACGATACGTCCGCCAGCAGCCTCCTGCCACTGGTCGAAGACCTCCTCGGAGGGATCGATCAGGTAAGCGGGGTTCTGCGCGCCCACGTGCTTCATGGTAAAGAAGGGGCCCTCCAGGTAGATGCCCTGAATGCGAGCACCGCAGAAGTCGGGGCCGCGACCCTCGTCCGCCTGGGCGATAGCGGCGCAGGCGTCCTTGATCTGCTCAACGCCATCGGTGAACGTCGTGGGCAGCCAGCTGGTGGTACCGCGACGGGCGAGCTCGGTCGAGCTGATATCAATGCCCTCGGGATCGTTATCGGTAGTTGAGTGGTTGTAGAAGCCATGGATGTGAGTATCGACCATACCCGGTGCGATCCACGATCCCGTGTAGTCCTTAATCTCGCAAGAGGGCTCGTCGGCCTGCCAGGCGCCAAAGACGCCATCCTCGACCATAAGATAGCCGCCCAGTTGCGGGCCTGCCGGCAAGAAGAACTTGTCAGCCTTAATTGCGTACGTGCTCATATGCACTCCTTGCTTCTAAAGCAGTTGACTGTGGTGATGCTTATACCCGGTCCATGTAAAAACAAAAAGCGCCCGCCCGCCGTTATGAGCGGACGGGCGCCCTTACAGGGGGACGCGATTAAGCGGTGAAGGGGTGAATCGTCACGCCCTTGACCACGCGGTTGACCGTGCCGGTGGGGCTCGGCGTATCGGGCGTGTTGCCCACGCGCACGGAGTTGAGCAGGCTGATAGCCTGGGCAAACATCACGAACGGCAGGGCAAGGTAGCCCTCGGGAAGCGCCTCGTAGCCCTTAAAGGTAAAGGACTCACCCTCATAGACGGTAGCGCCATCCTGCTGAACGGCAACGGTGTGCTGAGCGATCTTGTCGCCACCGATCTCGTTGAGGATGTCGATGTCGTACTGACGGGTGTAGGCGTCGTTGTTGACGAACACGAAGACGAGCGTCTTATCGTCGACGAAGGACTTAGGTCCGTGACGATAGCCCATGGAGGTGTCGTAGGAAGTAGCGACCAGACCGTGAGCGAGCTCGAGGATCTTGAGCTGGCTCTCCTGGGCAAGGCCACCGAAGGAGCCAGAACCCAAGTAGGTCACGCGGTTGAAGTCGCCAGCGAGGTAATCGGCAACCTCGGACTCGCGAGCGATAACCTCCTCGCCCATCTTGGCGATGGTCTCGACCCACTCGGCCTTCTGCTCGTCAGAGGCAGTGTCGAAAATAAGGGTGGAGAGCAGGGTCATGCAGGTGTAGGAACCGGTCATGGCGAAGCCCTTGTCGTTGGCGCGCGGGATGAGCAGCGTCAGCGCATTGGGATCATCGGCGGACTCGACGGCAAGCTTGCCCTCGGGAGCGCAGGTGATGTTGAGGAACTTGACGTTGTGGACGAGCTCCTTGGCGACGGCAACGGCGGCAAGGCTCTCGGGGCTGTTGCCAGAGCGGGCAAAGGAAACCACGAGCGTGGGATCCTCGGCGCGCAGGAAGTCGCGCGGAGCGCTCACGATGTCGGTCGTGGCGATGGGCTTAAAGTCGTAGAGATCAGTGTTGCCAGCGTGACGCAGGTACGGGGCGCAGGTATCGCCAACGTAGTCGGACGTACCGGCACCGGTGAAGACAACGGACAGACGGCCCTCGCCCATAGCGCGAGCCTCGGCCAGAAAGGCCTCGATGGCCTCCTTGTTCTCGCGATAGATGTTGAGCGTATCACGCCAAAGCTCGGGCTGCTGAGCAATCTCGGCCGTGGTGATCTGGGCGCCGAGCTCGGTGAGCTCCTCGACACTCTTCTCGAACATTTCTAATACCTCTCTCTAGAAGTAATCCTCTGACGTGCAATTATACACTTCAGTTGGTTATCTGGTAGTAACCAGTTAAATGCAAAGAATCATCATATGGAAACGATGCGAACACTAGTCGCTACGCTGGTGGTAAACCTTGTATTTAAACTGATCGGCACGAGCAACCGAGAGCGTGTACTCCACAACCTCGTTTGACTCGTTATACGTAGTCCTGACCAAATCGAGCACAGGCGAGCCCTCGACAATTCCCAAAAGGTGTGCGTCGGTGGGACGGGCTATGCTCGCATAGAACTCCTCTTCGGCCACGCGTATCTTTTGCTGAAAGTCTTGCTCAATCACATCATAAAGCGGCTTACGCTCCAGTAGCGGTCGCTTTAGGGATAGAAATTGACGAACCGGTAGATAGCTGCGTTCGACCATCATGGGCATGTTGTCGGCAGAACGAAGGCGCTTGAGCTTAAAAATGCGATCACCGATACGCAATCCCATATGCTCGGCCAGATTCTTATCGGCCTCCATCTCGCAAAACTCGAGAATCGTGGTCTCGGGGTCGCGACCCATCGCGCGCATCTGCTCGGTAAAGCTGTAGGACTGCATAAGATTGGTTGCCTTTGCCGAACGGTCGGTCACAAAGGTACCGCGACCGTGCTGCCGAACCACCAGTCCTAAACGCTCCAGCTCCTGCAGAGCCAGGCGTACCGTAGTGCGCGAGAGACCATAGCGCTCCGAAAGTTCGCGCTCGGAAGGAATCATGTCACCGGCGCGATATTCATGGTCGATCTTTTCGGTCAGAATATCGACCAGCTGATCGTACAGCGGTTGCTTACGCGCTCCGATCGCCATCCTATCCTCCCTTTTGCTCGAATTCGGCTAACTACCTAGGGTGTTAAGCATTATCTGTCTGCCACACCCGAATCATCAAGAAAACAAAAGCCGCGCGCTCTTTCGAGCACGCGGCTTTTAACATACACATGGCTTAAGGGGTCGGGGTGTGAGCCGCGTAGGGACACACCCCTCAAGCTAGAGCCTTACCAGATGCTCGGCCAGAGACCAAGCGGGCCAGCGCCCAGGATGCCAAGGACGAAGAGCAGGAGAATGCCCTTGGTCGGGGTCCAGCTGTGCTTAGCGAACATGTAGTAAAGCAGCAGCGTAAGCATAAGCGGGACGAGCTTGGGGACGATGGTGTTGAGGGTGTCGGCAACAGAGAAGTTGACCGGATCCTCGGTGACGGTACCGTAGGTAACGGACTCCATGCCGTTGCCCAGATCGGTGACGCCGCACTCGACAGCGTTGCCGTCGGCATCGGAAGCGGTGAGGGCGTTGCCGTCCTTATCGGTCATGGCGATGGTACCGGCCTCAGCGGTCTCGGTATCGATGCCCTCCATACCGGTGAAGTTCTCGGCCTCCTTCTCGGAGACGATCACGGTAGTAGCGGAGAGGCCACGGGTGGTGCCATTGGGGATCTGGAGGTTGATCTGGGTGCCACCCATGGTGACGACCAGGCAACCGACGACGAAGACGCCCATGATGGAAGCGGCACGCGTGAAGGCCTGCATGTTGGCGGTCAGAGCGTCAATAGCGCTGGTGCCAAGCTTGTAGGACCAGTTCATGAGCCAGAAGCGCAGAGCGAACTGGACGACGTTGAAGATCACCAGGAAGATGATCGGCGCAGCGGCGTTGCCGTTGATGGCCATGTTGGAGGTGATGCCGGCCGTGATAGGCACGAGCGTCAGCCAGAACAGGGCGTCACCGATACCACCGAGCGGGCCCATTGCGGCGACGCGGACGGCGCGGATCGTGGGGATGTCAACCTTGTTCTGCTCGAGCGAAAGCACGATGCCCATAACAAAGGTGACAAGGAACGGGTGAGTGTTGAAGAACTCCAGGTTGTGGCTCATGGAAGCCGCGAGGTCGTTCTTGTTGGTGTGGATCTTCTCCAGACCGGGGATGATGGAGTAGAGCCAACCGGCGGCCTGCATACGCTCGTAGTTGAACGAGGCCTGCAGGAAGCAGGAGCGCCAGGCCATCTTGTTGAGGGTCTTCTGGTCGAGCTGCGGAGCAGGAGTGAGATCCTCGTAGTGCTCCGGGATCACATACTCATTAGATGCCATCTTCGAAGTCACCTCCGTCAGAAACAGCTGCACCCTTCAGCTCGGTCTGCTGCTGGAAGTCCCAGAAAGCGATGCCGAAGCCGATGAGAGCGAGGATGAGCAGAGCAGGGGTTGCCAGAGAATCGTTGGCAACGGTGATGAGCGCGAGGCCAAAGCCCATGAGGAAGAAGCCCCACATATCGCGGTTCATCATAACCTTGAGCAGGACGGCGAAGCCGACGAAGCGCATCATGCCGCCTGCAGCGGAGAGACCGGTCTGCAGCCAAGTCGGGATGGCGGAAGCGATGGTCTGACCGATGGTGGCGCCAGCGATGAAGAACAGGGTGACGACGACGGCGAAGATCAGGCCGAGCAGAGCCATGGCGAAATAGTTCAGACGCTCGATACCCTTGGTGTCAGCGTTGTGAGCCATGTTGTCCGCAGAGGACATGAGCGGCGACATAAGCGTGAAGACCAGGGTAACGCCGAGCTGACCAAGCAGAGCGAACGGAATGGCAAGGCCGACTGCCGCGTTGGGCTCGAGGCCCGTAGCGATAGCGAGAATGGCTGCCATGATGCCGCCGATGACGGCGTTAGGCGGCTGAGCGCCTCCGATCGGCATGTTGCCGATCGTCATGAGCTGATAAGTACCACCCACGAGAAGACCGGTGTTGAGGTCGCCAAGGATAAGACCGATGACGGCGCCGGTGACGATGGGCTGATAGAGAGACTCGAGGAAGTTGAACTGGTCGATTGCCGCGACGAACGTGACGATGAAGACCAGAGCGACCTGGATGATCGAGTATTCCATCTTGCTCCTCCTTTCAAAATGTATGTACGCACTTTGGATTTCACGTACAGAATGTCAGGGTTTCATTCCTGACAACGTGGATCATGAGGATTACGAGAAGAGCTTGCTCGTGTCCTCAACAGGCGTGCTCGGAACGCGCCTGATCTCCAACTCCACCCCCAATTCCTGCAGCTCTTTAAACGCAGCGACATCCTCGTCGTTAACTGCGACGGAGGTGGCGACTTGGCGCTTTCCTTCCGACATGTGCATGTTGCCGATGTTTACCTTCTTTATAGGCACACCGCCCTTGACGAGCGTAAGCACGTCTTCCGGTGTTTCGGCCACGATGAAGATCTTCTGGCGCGGGCTCGCCTTGCCAATGACGTCGATGGTCTTCTGCAGGGAGAAGAAACGCGTAGCGACGCCGGCGGGAGCGGCCATCTTCATGAGGTTCTGACGCATGGTGTTGGTCGACACATCGTCGTTGGCGACGAGGATGAGGTTGGAGCCCAGGGTGGAGTTCCACTGGGTCGCGACCTGACCATGAACCAGTCGGTTATCGATGCGGGTAAGAAGAATGTTGGGTTCTGCCATGTTGATCAGCTTCCTTTCGTTGATTGCTGACGACAGTTACTTAATCTCCTGAATCGCGTAACGCGAAACATCTACGACGGCACCGGATCGGACTTTGATCTGGACCTTTTCGCCTTCGATGCCTTTGACGGTTCCGTAGATACCGCCGGCGAAAAGAACCTCCTGACCCGGCTTGAGCTCCGTGTGCAGCTCCTTGAAGTACTTCTGCTTCTTCTTCATGTTGATTTGCGACCAGATGGTGTAAATCAAGCCCATGATGACAAGCAGGCCCAAAAGAGCGACCGAGGAACTCAGAACACTGGCTCCGAAATCGGCCATTAGATGCCGTCCTCGTCGCCGAAGATATCCTCTTCCTCGGCACCAGCGACGGAAGCGACCGTCTGGGCGGTGATGCCCGTCTGGCCAACGGTCACGGCCTGCTCGCCAAGCTCGGCGAGCGTGGCGTTGCCGCGGAGGAACAGAAGCTCAATAACCATGGGAAGGTTAGTTCCAGTCAGAATCTCGACGTTGTCGACATCCTGGGCAATCATCATTGCCTGGTTGAACGGGGTACCACCAAGCAGGTCGGTAAAGACGAGCACGCCATCGCACTCCTCGCGCATGGCGGTAATAGCGGCGCGGAGATCCTCACCGTAGGAAGCAGCCTGGTCGCCCTCAAAAGGAACGACGGTAAAAGCGGGCTGGTCGCCAGCGACCATAGCGATAGCGCTTGCGAGGCCGGGTGCGAACTGTCCATGACCGGTAAGAATAAAGCCAACCATTCAAATTTCCCTTCCGAAGGTGTGTACGATCTGAGTCCGATGATGTTCGGAAGCCAACGGGCAATCGCCCTTAAAGCTTCTTGGAAAGCGTTCTTTGAGAACCAGTGGTCTCTCAACTGGTAGTAACCACGTGACGTGTTGTTGTCACTATATCACCACAGAAGAGGTTGCTTTCGTTGATTCATACAGTAAAACGTTTTTGCACCGTTCACGGTAAAAAATCGACCGTTTACCGCTCGTTAACACTTCTACCTGCGGTTTTGAAACCGTATCGAAATACTTTGACGAAAGATCGGAACTTTTTTCGTGTCTAAACAACGCAGGGTGGCTAAAAATGGCGTGTAGAAAAAATGCAGGTCATTGTGAAGATTTGTGAATTGGTCTTTTTGACTTAATACCAGTTAGAACCAGTTTCGATATTATCGGTGAACGGTAGTTTTCGACCGTTCACCGGTTATTTGCAATCGTTTGCAGCCGTTTTCCCATATGAATTAGGGAGACCCGATGAAGCACTTGCGCGGTTGCAGGATATTTAGATACTCGTCCATCCCCCACGTGCCAAACTCTCACTCCCTAAATATGCCACAAGCTCTCGCTATTCGTCTCACAAACATTACTTACTGGTTGATTTCCGATCTCAGCCGAACACATTGAGCAAATAGGCCATTCCCGCAGTT
>CAJMNK010000059.1 GCA_905214905.1 uncultured bacterium
ACCGGGAATCCGACGCGCTCGTCGGGGCAACGTTACCTGCCAAAAAGGGACAGGTTTATTTTGGTAGGTTTTATCTGGGGAAACGTCGCTTTAGCGCAAAATGGGCCGCTTCCCCTGGTGGGAAGCGGCCTCAGACCTTACGAATAGATGATGGTAAAGGGTTCTTGCGTTTGAGTCTCCCCTGTCGATGTGCACCTCGTGCCCTCAAGGGTTACCGAGACTACTTGATCGACATCGATCAGCTTTGTCGGCACCCAGATGTTCTCGCCGTTATTGCGCGCCAGTGAAACATAGAAGTTGTACGCGCCCGCGGCATCGTCTTTGATAACCTGCTCCGATCCATCCTTGTAGATGACGGTCAGTTTATGATCGACTGCTTCATCGCCCAGATCATCGATGTGCGTCTGGATGGAAAACGGGCTGATTTCAAGAGGTGAGTCGTCAGAGCTCAGCTTCTTTGTATCGACGTACGCTCCGATGCTAAACTCGGGCGTCGACACCTCGATCACCTTCGCATCCTCACCTTTGCCCTCCGTCCAACTGATATTCCAGGTGACCGCATGTCGTAAATCTCGATCGCGATTCCAAGATGCAAAGTACATCGTGCCGTTAATGACCGTGTCGCTTGATGTGTCTTTATCAATGGTGCAGCGTGTATCAGCCCATTCCTCGCCGAAGTTCATGCTGGGTGTACTGACGCCCCCTTCTTCTTCACCATAGAGAACAAGTTCGCCAAGCTCTGCCGCCGGCTTGTAGTAGTTAACGCCATTCGGATTGGACAATGTAAACGTCACAGCACCGCAACCGTTCTCGTCGATTGCCATCTCATGAATGTCGAGCGTATAGCCGTTGCCCTCGACGGACAGATTGACCTTCTGTACTGAACCCTCCAAGCTTTGGGGCGCGATACCATCACCAAACTCTCTGGTGTAGGTATATTTCGTCCCCGACGAGCCGCCATTTGTCCAGGTAACGGACTCTCCGTTGCCATGGTTTCCCCAGGCAGAGGCAAAATAGCTGGAATTGACGACGGCGTAGGCGACCCCTCCGGTCGCCAGCACTCCGGCAAGGCATCCGAGCAGGGCAACATACAGAGGCTTCGCGTGGCCCTTTCGATGAAGCGGCTCACCCGCAGCAGCATCAATAACACGGTCGGCAAAATCGCTATCGGCTTGGATGGACTCGAAGGCCTGCTTGATTTGATTGGATTTCACGGTCGCCCTCCTCTAGGATGAATTTGAGCTTCGATCTACCGCGAGCTAAACGCGTTCGAACGGTCGCGGCTGGCACATGCAGTAACTCGGCAATCTCTGAGGTCGAAAAGCCCAGATAGTAATAGAGCACGATAGGAATACGGAATCGCTCCGGAAGTCGCATAACGTCTGACAGGACCGCCTTGGTCTCCTCCTGCGCCGTCGAAAGCGAATCGGCCAGATTCTCAATATCCTCCACGCGCCTCCACGGCTTTCGAAAGAGAGATTTACATTCATTGATCGTGACCCGGATAAGCCATCGACGAAGATGCTCCCAGTTTTCAAATTGCGCGTCGCTTTTGAGCAACTTAAGAAAGACGTCTTGAGCGACATCGTCGGCGTCAGCGCGATCACGCAGATACGTCAATGCGATCCGAAACACGACATCCCGGTGGTCTTCGACCGCCTGTCTAAAAGCTTGTTCTTCCATAATCACCTCCCGGTGACATTAATGGTTCTCGATGAGGCCCTCACCATAGATACGCTCTGGCCGGACGAAATGTTTCAAATTCAAGCAGGAAAAACCTACCAAAATATACCTGTCCCTTTTTTGGCAAGGGATCAACGGAACGCAACAGGTTGAGCATACGCAAGCGAGCGGCCCCCAGAGCGTACAAGGTGGCATGAAAAAGGCAGGGCATTGACCTTTTGGTCATGCCCTGCCTTTTGAATGACAGATTGTAGCTCTGGGGGCCGCGCAGCGACGGAGGTCGCCGCCGTTCGTTAGAACGGCGGAACTAGTTACTCCTCGTCGTTGTCCTTGGCCTCTTCGGCGTCGTCGGTGTCCACGAGCTGGTTGAGCAGCTCGTCGAGGGAAGCCATGTCCTCGTTGATCGCGCCGTTGGCGGGAGCCTTCTTGTCGTCGATCGGGGCGCCCAGGAGCTCCTCGTCGGCATCGGCGTGATGCGTCGGCGTGGCGGAGGTGCCCAGCAGGATATCGTCCGGACCGTCGGGGCTAAAGACCATCTGCAGCAGCTGCGAGAGGTCTTCCTCGTCGGCAACGTCGTCGTTGTTCTCGAGGATGTAGAGCAGGTCGTGGGCCTCCAGGCCGTCACGGAGCTCCTCGATCGCCTTGGCGCCGATGCCATCGATGCGCAGCAGATCCTCCTCGGACTTGCCAACCAGGTCGCCGACCGTCTCGATGCCAACCTCGCTGAACTTGTTGGTCCAGCGCTGCGACACGCCCAGGTCGTCGAACAGGTACAGACGAGCCTTCTCGGCGGAGATGGTGTGACCGTTGCGGGTGAACGAACCGTCAGCACCACCGAACTCGTCGTAGCCGGCCCAGTCGAGCTGCTGCGGGAGCTGCTCGTCCAGGTCCTTGAGCTCCACAGGAGCCCACTCGGGCAGCGACTTGGCGTTGGGCGAAGCCGGGCCGTCGATGTCCACGTAGCCGTCGGCCGTGCGATACGTCAGCTTGGCGTTGGCGTACGGCTTGAGGCCGGTACCAGCCGGGATCTTCTTACCGACGATGACGTTGGACTTAAGGTCGAGCAGGTGGTCGACCTTGCCCTCGATGGCAGCCTCGGTAAGGACGCCAGCGGTACGGATGAACGAAGCGCTCGACAGCCAGGAATCGATGTTGGACGCGACCTTGAGCGTACCCAGGATGACGGGCTCGGCCACAGGAGCCTGACCGCCCAGACGGGCAACGCGCTCGACCTCGTCGGCGAACTCGTAGCGGTCGACGTACTGACCAAGCAGGTACTTGGAGTCGCCGGGGTTGGTAATCTGAACGCGACGCAGCATCTGACGTGCGAGCACCTCGATGTGCTTGTCGTTCAGGTCGACGCCCTGGCTGGTGTAGACGTCCTTAACGCTCTCGACGAAGGTGTGCATCGTCGACTCGATGTCGGTCAGCTTGCGCAGGTTGCGGAAGTTGACGAAGCCCTTGGTGATCTGGTCGCCGGCGCGAACCTCGCAGCCGTCCTCGATCTCGGGCATGAAGCGCACCGAAGCGGGGACGCGACGCTCGTCGAGAACACGGGTGTGATCCTCGGAGTCGGTGAGCGTCAGCACGTACTCGGACTTCTCGGGCTTAATCGAGAGGTGACCGGAGTACGGAGCCAGCTCGGCCTCGCGACCCAGGATCTTCTCGTTGACGTTGCCGACGATATCGAACATACGGCTGACCGTAGGCAGACCCTGCGTAATATCGTCGACGCCAGCGACGCCGCCGGAGTGAATGGTACGCATCGTAAGCTGCGTACCGGGCTCGCCGATGGACTGGGCGGCAATAATGCCGACGGCAGTACCGATGGCGACCGGACGACGGGTGGAAAGATCCCAGCCGTAGCACTTCTGGCACACGCCGTACTTGGAGCGGCAGGTGAGCAGCGCGCGGAGCTTGACCTTCTTGAGGCCCGCATCGACCATCTTCTGGATGTCGGCGACCTTCTCGATGTAGCCGTCCTGCTCAAAGAGCACGGTGCCATCGGGAGCCACGACGTCCTCGATGAAGCAACGGCCGACGAGGTCGGTGTTGAGATCGGTGGTGCCGGGGATGATGAGGTTGTAGGTGACGCCCTCGTGCGTACCGCAGTCCTCCTCGCGGACGATGACGTCCTGGGCCACGTCGACCAGACGACGGGTCAGGTAACCAGAGTCCGAGGTGTGGGATGCGGTATCGACCAGGCCCTTACGGGCGCCGTAGGTCGAAATGAAGTACTCGAGCGGCAGCAGGCCCTCGCGGAAGTTCGCCTTAATGGGAAGGTCGATCGTCTCGCCGGACATGTCTGCCATCAGACCACGCATGCCGCCGAGCTGACGCAGCTGGGTCTTAGAACCACGGGCGCCGGAGTCGGCCATCATGTACAGCGGGTTCTCCTCGTCGAACATGTCGAGCATGAGCGCTGCGACCTTATCGGTACAAGCGGTCCACTCGTTAACGACTTCGATGTGGCGCTCCGTCTCGTTGATGAAGCCCTCCTCGAAGTACTCGTTGATCTGGTCGACGTTGGCCTGGGCGCGATCGAGCAGCTCCTGCTTCTCGGCAGGGATGAGAGCGTCCCACACCGAGATGGTGAGGCCGGCGCGGGTAGCGTAGTGGAAGCCGGAGTACTTGATGGCGTCGAGGATCGGACCGACCTTGGCCTCGGGGTAACGATCGCAGCAGTCGGCAACCAGCTTGGCCACATCGCCCTTGACCATCTTGTAGTTCATGAACTCGTAGTCTTCGGGCAGGCACTGGCGGTTGAAGATGATGCGGCCGATAGAGGTCTCGAAGCGCGCGGTCTTGTTGCCGGTGACGTCGTAGTCGACGAACTCGTTCTTGCCGTTCTTGACGCGGAAGATACGGGTGCCGTCCTCGTTGATGACGTTGGCGTTCTCGGCGGACACGCGGACCTGGATCTTGGCCTGCATGTCGACCTCGGAGCGGCAGTCATAGGCGTGCAGCGCGTCGTCGAAGCTGGCGAACACGTGGTTCTCGCCCGGCAGACCGTCGCGGACCTGGGTGAGGTAGTACACACCGATGATCATGTCCTGCGAGGGGATGTTAACCGGCTTGCCGGATGCCGGCGAGCGCAGGTTGTTCGCAGAGAGCATGAGCACGCGAGCCTCGGCCTGAGCCTGGCTGGACAGCGGCACGTGGACAGACATCTGGTCGCCGTCGAAGTCGGCGTTGAAGGGCGAGCAGACCAGCGGGTGCAGGTGGATAGCCTTGCCCTCGACCAGCACCGGCTCAAAGGCCTGGATGGACAGACGGTGCAGGGTCGGTGCACGGTTGAGCAGCACGACGCGGCCGTCGATGACCTCTTCAAGGATATCCCACACAAAGGTGGCACCGCGGTCGATAGCGCGCTTGGCGCCCTTGATGTTCTCGACCTTGCCGAGCTCGACCAGACGCTTCATGACGAAGGGCTTGAAGAGCTCCAGCGCCATAGTCTTGGGCAGACCGCACTGGTGCAGCAGCAGCTTGGGGTCGGTAACGATTACCGAACGGCCGGAGTAGTCGACACGCTTACCCAGCAGGTTCTGACGGAAACGGCCCTGCTTACCCTTGAGGGCCTCGGCGAGCGACTTGAGCGGGCGACCGCCACGGCCAGAGACCGGGCGACCACGACGGCCGTTGTCGAACAGGGCGTCCACGGACTCCTGGAGCATGCGCTTCTCGTTGTTCACGATGATCGCGGGGGCGTCCAGGTCGAGCAGGCGCTTGAGTCGGTTGTTACGGTTGATCACGCGACGATACAGGTCGTTGAGGTCGGACGCGGCGAAGCGACCGCCATCGAGCTGGACCATCGGGCGCAGATCGGGCGGGATGACCGGGATGACGTCCAGGATCATGTTCGCGGGGCTGTTGCCGCCCTTCAGGAAGGCGTCAACGACCTCGAGGCGCTTGACGGCCTTCTCGCGCTTCTGCTTCTGGGAGTCCTCGTCGGCGATGATGGCCTTGAGCTTCTCGGCCTCGGAGGGGAGGTCGATGGCAGCGAGCAGGTCGCGGACGGCCTCAGCACCCATGCCACCCTTGAAGTACATGGAGTAGTAACGGGTCATCTCGCGGAACAGCGGCTCATCGGAGATGAGGTCGCGCTCGGTGAGCTTCATGAAGGCGTTGAAGGCATCCGTGCGGAGCTGCTTCTCATCCTTGCACTCTTCCTCGATGTCGACGATGCCGGAGGCGATCTCCTCGGGGGTCAGCGGCTCCTCGTCGGAGAACTCGTCAAAGTTCTCGGGGTCGCCCTGCTCCTTGAGGGACTCGATCTGGCGGGCGCACTCGGCATCGATCTCTTCCAGATCGGCGGCGAGCTCCTCGCGCAGGTCGTCGGCGTCGGCCTCGCGGGCCTCATAGTCAACCTCGGTGATGATGTAGCTGGCAAAGTACAGAACCTTCTCGAGGTCCTTGGACTTGATGTCGAGCATACGGCTCATCGGGAAGCTCGTGGGGCTCTTGAAGTACCAGATGTGGGACACGGGAGCGGCGAGCTCGATGTGGCCCATGCGGTCGCGACGCACCTTGGCCGAGGTGACCTCGACGCCGCAGCGCTCGCAGACGATGCCCTTAAAGCGGATGCCCTTGTACTTGCCGCAGGAGCACTCCCAGTCCTTGGCGGGACCGAAGATCTTCTCGCAGAACAGGCCGTCCTTCTCGGGCTTGAGGGTACGGTAATTGATGGTCTCCGGCTTCTTGACCTCACCGTGCGACCAGGAACGGATCTGGTCGGCGGAGGCAAGGGAGATCTTTACCGAGTCAAAATCAGTAGCTTCGAAATCTGCCACAGTCAACTACTCCTTATCAGTGGTCGTGGCGGCGACAGCCTCGGGTGCCTCGGCGGTCTCGGCATCCTCGGCCTCGACGTCGGTGTCAACGCCGGCGAGCGCAGCCAGGTCGTCGAGAGCAGAGGTCTCCTCGGCGGTCACAGGGGCGGAGGCGTCCTCGTCGGCATCGTGCATGGGCTCGATGTCCAGCGCGAGGGAGCGGATCTCCTTGACGAGAACCTTGAAGGACTCGGGGATACCCGGGACAGGAACGTTCTCGCCCTTGACGATGGACTCGTAGGTCTTGACGCGGCCCACGGTATCGTCGGACTTGACGGTCAGGATCTCCTGCAGGACGTTGGAAGCACCGTAAGCGTACAGTGCCCAAACTTCCATCTCGCCGAAGCGCTGGCCGCCGAACTGGGCCTTGCCGCCCAGAGGCTGCTGGGTAACCAGGCTGTAAGGGCCGGTCGAACGGGCGTGAATCTTGTCGTCGACCATGTGGCCGAGCTTGAGGATGTAGGACGTACCCACGGTAATGGGCTCGCGGAACTCCTCGCCGGTGCGGCCGTCGAACAGACGGGTCTTGCCGCGCTCGTCAAGCTGGGTGACGAACTCGGGGCGCATGTGATCGCCAAAGGCAGCGGTGGCCTTGTTGAGCATGTTCTTGTTGGCACGACGGATGACCTCGGCGATCTCGTCCTCCTTGGCGCCGTCGAAGACGGGCGTAGCGGTGAAGAACGGACCGGGGACGTACTTGTCGGAGTCGGCCTGCTCGGTATCCCAACCGCAGGCAGCAGCCCAGCCAAGGTGGCACTCGAGCAGCTGGCCGACGTTCATACGCGAAGGAACGCCCAGCGGGTTGAGGATAACGTCGATCGGGGTACCGTCAGCCATGTAGGGCATGTCCTCGACCGGCAGAACGTTACAGATAACACCCTTGTTGCCGTGGCGGCCGGCGATCTTATCGCCCTGCTGGATCTTACGACGCTGGGCGACGTAAACGCGCACCTGCTCGTTGACGCCGGGGGCCAGATCGTCGCCGTTCTCGCGGCTAAAGCGGACGACGTCGATAACGCGGCCGTAAGCGCCGTGAGGCATCTTAAGGGAGGTATCGCGGACGTCGTGGGCCTTGGCACCGAAGATGGCGCGCAGCAGGCGCTCCTCGGCGGTCAGAGCGCTCTCGCCCTTAGGCGTGACCTTACCGACCAGGATGTCGCCAGGGCCGACCTCGGCGCCGATGCGGATGATGCCGTCCTCGTCGAGGTTGGCAAGCATGTCCTCGGAGAGGTTCGGGATCTCGCGGGTAATCTCCTCGGGGCCGAGCTTGGTGTCGCGGGCGTCGATCTCGTGGCGGGTGATGTTGATGGTCGTCAGCAGGTCCTCGGCCACCAGGCGCTCGGACACGACGATACCGTCCTCGTAGTTGAAGCCTTCCCACGGCATGTAGGCCACGGTGAGGTTCTGGCCCAGTGCGAGCTCGCCGTGATCGGTCGAAGGACCGTCGGCCAGAGGCTCGCCCTGCTCAACGGTGTCACCGACGCGCACGAGCGGACGGTGGTTGATGCAGGTGGACTGGTTGGAGCGCTGGTACTTGGCCAGGTGATACTCGTCCATGCCGCCGGCATGCTTGACGATAATCTTGGCGGCGTCGGCAAAGATAACCTCGCCGGCGTTCTTGGCCAGGGTGACCTCGCCGGAGTCCAGAGCGGCGCGACGCTCCATGCCGGTACCGACATAGGGAGCGGCGGGGTGAACCAGCGGCACGGCCTGACGCTGCATGTTAGCGCCCATCAGCGTACGCTTGGCGTCGTCGTGCTCAAGGAACGGAATCAGCGTGGCTGCGACGGAGAGCATCTGACGCGGCGAGACGTCCATGTAGTCGACGTCCTCGACGGGCACGTCGGCGGGAGCGCCGAAGGAGCCGTCGAAGTCGCGGGTACGGGCGATCACGGTGTGCGGGCGGACAAGCTTGCCCTCGGCATCGGTCGTGATGAACTCGTTGGTCTCGGGATCGAGCGGCGTGTTGGCCGGCGCGATGACGTGCTTCTCTTCCTCGTCAGCGGTCATCCAGTCGATCTGGTCGGTGGCAACGCCGTTCTCGACGCGACGGAACGGGGCCTCGATGAAGCCGTACTCGTTGACGCGGGCGTAGAGGGCGAGCGAGCCGATCAGGCCGATGTTGGGGCCTTCGGGGGTCTCGATCGGGCACATGCGGCTGTAGTGCGAATTGTGAACGTCGCGGACGGCCGTCGGCACGTTGGTGCGGCGGCTGGAGCCGGACTTGTGGCCGGCAAGGCCACCAGGGCCGAGTGCGGACAGACGGCGCTTGTGGGTCAGACCGGTCAGGGGGTTCGCCTGGTCCATGAACTGCGAGAGCTGCGAGGAACCGAAGAACTCCTTGATGGAGGCCACGATCGGGCGGATGTTGATGAGCGACTGCGGGGTGATCTCGTCGATGTCCTGGGAGCTCATGCGCTCACGGACGACGCGCTCCATACGGCTCATGCCGATACGGAACTGGTTGGCGACGAGCTCGCCGACGGTGCGAATGCGGCGGTTGCCGAAGTGGTCGATGTCGTCGACCTTGAAGCCCTGCTCGCCGGCAGCGAGGGACAGCAGGTAGCGCAGCGTCGCGACGATATCCTCGTCGGTGAGCACCGTGACCTCTTCCTCGGTGGTGAGGTTGAGCTTCTTGTTGACCTTGTAGCGACCGACGCGGGCCAAATCGTAGCGCTGCGGGTTAAAGAGCAGGCCCTCGAGCAGGCTGCGGGAAGCGTCCACGGTGGGAGGCTCGCCCGGGCGCAGGCGACGGTAGATCTCGATGAGGGCGTCCTCGCGGGTGAGGGCGGTATCGCGCTCGAGGGTGCGCTTGATCACATCGGAGTTGCCGAGCAGCTCGATGATGTCGTCGTTGGTGACGGCGATGCCAAGGGCGCGCAGGAACATCGTGGCGCTCTGCTTGCGCTTACGGTCGATGGAGACCATGAGCTGGTCGCGCTTGTCGACCTCAAACTCAAGCCAGGCACCGCGGGACGGGATGATCTGGGCCTTGTAGATCTGCTTGCCCGAATCCATCTCGGAGCTGTAGTACACGCCCGGGGAGCGGACGAGCTGCGAGACGACGATACGCTCGGTACCGTTGATGATGAAGGTGCCCTGATCGGTCATCATGGGGAAGTCGCCCATGAAGACGAGCTGCTCCTTGATCTCGCCGGTCTCCTTGTTGGTGAGACGGACGTCGGTCAGAAGCGGAGCCTGATAGGTCATATCCTTCTCTCGGCACTCCTCGACGGTGTGCGCGGGGTCGCCAAACTGATGCTCGCCGAAGGTAACCTCGAGAACATGGTTCTGGCTCTGGATGGGGCTGGATTCCTTGAACGCCTCACGAAGGCCCTCGTCCTTAAAACGCTCAAAGGATTCCCTTTGAACAGAGATAAGGTTGGGGAGCTCCATGGCCTCCGGGATTTTCCCGAAGCTGACGCGCTTGCGCTCAGTGGCAGTGTATGCGTAGGTCACCAGGTTTTTCCTCCTTCACGGAAATGCTCGGTGGGTTGGCGAGGCATAGCTTCGCCAGTTATCGCAACCTAATAGTTTATCAGGTACCGACCGTTGGGCAAGAAAAGCCTTGACGCGATTGAGTTTTTGGAGTAGCAAAGTTTTTCGGCAGAAAATGCGCAGGTAGATGCATGTATATCGAACACCTGTTCATATATTTTCTGTGAACAGAGAGCCAGCAATCGCAGCTCTTATAAAAAACGGGCGCGAACCGAAGTCCGCGCCCGTAAATGTCGATGCCCGAAGGCTTATTTGCGCATCAAACCGCCGCGCTCGTCGATGGCGTCCCAGAAGGCGCCAGCAAAGCGAGGATCGCTTGCGGCCATGAGGGCGTTGGTGGCCATCCAGCCAGACGGGGTGCCGGTGTCGTAGCCCGAAAGCGGATCGATGACGACGGCGTACATGGCCTCGCGGTCGAGCGAGCGGGCCATGGCGTCGGTCAGCTGGATCTCGCCGCCCTTACCAGCCTGCTGATCGGCCAGCAGGTCCATGACCAGCGGGCTCAGCAGGTAGCGACCGACGATGTACAGGTTGGACGGAGCCGCCTCGGGAGCGGGCTTCTCAACCAGACCGCCGATGCGCCAAACGGCACCAGGCTCGTCGTCGGCAGCATTCTCGAAGCCCTCGAGGGAACCCACGCGGTCACCGGCGATGACGCCATAGCGGCTGACTTCCTCGGGAGCGCAAGCGGCAACAGCGATAACCGAAGCGCCACCGTGCTCCTTGGAGACGGCAAGCATCTTGTCGCAGATGTCGCGGTTGGGCACAACGTAGTCGCCCAGAAGAACCAGGAAGTTCTCCCCCGCTACAGCGTCGGCGGCAGAGCGAATGGCGTGACCGAGGCCCTTGGGCTCGTACTGATAACGGAAGTCGACCGGCATACCGCCAGCGTGGGCGACGGCATCGGCATAGGCGTTCTTGCCGCGCTCGCGCAGCAGGTTCTCGAGCGAGCGATCGGGCTGGAAGTAGCTCAGCAGCTCGGGCTTACCGGGAGAGGTAACGATGATGGCGTCGTCGACCTCCTCGGGGTCGAGTGCCTCCTCAACGACATACTGAATGACCGGCTTGTCGAGCACCGGCAGCATCTCTTTGGGCGTGCACTTGGTGCCAGGCAGAAAACGCGTGCCAAGACCGGCGGCGGGGATGATTGCCTTCATGTTATTCAAGGATCCTTTCGCAGGCGCAGAATGCGCCCCATGCGTGCGGCACGGCGGCCGCAGACCAAATTGCGATACCGAAGTATCTTACCGCCGAAGACATACGTCGCCGTAAGGCAAACGCAATTCTTCAGCAGGTCAACGCAAATTATTGCTCGAATGGTGCAATTTTACGCCTCAGCGGTAACGGGATTGGCACGGCGAAGACAACGGTGTTCTGCATGCCGAGCAATGGGAATGAGGGGCCAAAACAAAAAAGACGGGGCTCGCAATGCGAACCCCGTCTGCAAAGAAATCTGGCGAGAAAGCCTGATTACTTGAGGGTGACAGCAGCGCCAGCAGCCTCGAGCTTCTCCTTGGCAGCCTCGGCGTCCTCCTTCTTGGCACCCTCGAGTACAGCCTTGGGAGCGCCCTCGACGACCTCCTTGGCCTCCTTCAGGCCAAGGTTGGTGAGCTCACGGACGGCCTTGATGACCTGGATCTTGTTGTCGCCGAAGCCCTCGAGCACGACGTCAAACTCGGTCTTCTCCTCGGCCTCAGCAGCGCCAGCAGCGGGAGCGGCGACAACAGCGGCAGGAGCAGCGGCGGAAACGCCGAAGGTGTCCTCGATAGCCTTAACGAGCTCGGAAGCCTCGAGAAGGGTCATTTCCTTAAGAGCATCGATGATCTCATCGGTGGTAAGCTTAGCCATTTCTAAGTCCTTTCGGTTTCCGTGCGGATGCACGGAGATCAGTTAAAACACGGCGCGAATGCGCCAGGGGTGCGGCGTTGCCGCCGCGGGTGAAAACAGCGACTAGGCTGCCTTCTGCTCGGAGACCTGCTGGATCGAACGAGCGAGACCAGAGGAAACGCCGTTGACGCAGACAGCGATGTCGCGAGCGAAACCGGAGATGAGACCGGCGATCTGGCCGAGAAGCTGGTCCTTGGTAGGCAGCTCGGCGATAGCCTTAACATCATCAGCGGAAACGGCCTTGCCGTCGGAGATACCGCCCTTGATCTCAAGGACGCCCTTGGACTTAGCGGAGAAGTCCTTAAGGGCCTTAGCGGCCTCGACCGGCTCGGTCTCGTAAAACACATAAGCAACGGGGCCGGCGAGAATCTCGTCGATCTCGGGCTGCTCCTGGTTCTTGAGAGCGATCTTGACCAGGTTGTTCTTGTAGACCTTCATCTCGGCGCCGCACTCGCGAAGCTGGTGACGCAGCTCCTGAGCCTGCTTAACCGTCAGACCGTTGTAGTTGACGACAAACAGACCGGCGTTCTCGGCGATACGGGACTCGATCTCTGCAACCTTGTCGATTTTGTACTGCTGGGGCATGAATTACACCTCCTCGAATTCTTTCCGGGCACGGTCCGCCACAAGGACGTGACGGGGGCATGTCCAAAAAGAAAGCCCCCGCGCTGCATGAGCGACGGGGGCGAGAAGACATATCTACTCGACCACCTCGGCTGGCGGGAAGTCCCATTAAGCTCGCGGGCGATGCCCGTTTGCACCGGCTGTCTCTGGCAGCGGATTCGTGCGTGAACCGAAAGTATTATGGCGGGGGCCCCGGCGTCGGTCAACGGAAAACCGGGCTGCACACAATTCCACCA
>CAJMNK010000060.1 GCA_905214905.1 uncultured bacterium
TAATGGGTTGTAGCGGAAAAGCAGATTTTCCCGTCTGCCGATTTGTGCCTTGAAAAATGTATATAACGACTATAACGTAGTGTGAAACATATTGGAAACAATACCGAGGAGGCTGCGTTGAAGAAAAGCAATCTGGGCTATGTGCTGGTGCTGATCGCCGCGCTTATGTGGGGCAGCATCGGAATCTTTGTAAACGGCATCTCGGCCATGGGCGTTACGTCCCAGAGTATGGCTGCCTTTCGCTTGTTGTCGGGTGCCGTCTTAATGGCTCCGGTCTTTGCATTCATGGGTTGCCAGGGAGGTGCTCGTGAGGGAAAGGCATCGGGTCCCCTGGCACTGTTCAAGGCAAGCCCTAAAGAGCTTGTTCCCTGCGCGCTTGTCGGTATCGTCGGTTTGGCCGCCGCCAACACCTGCTATTACGAGTGCATGGGCGAGGTGGGCATGTCCACGGCCTCGGTGCTGCTCTACACCTCGCCGGTGTTTGGCGTCATGCTTGGCCGCGTGCTTTATCGCGAGGACGTGACCCCCAACAAGCTCGTTGCCATTGTCTTTAACATCGTTGGCTGCGTGCTTGCAGTGACCAATGGCGACCTTTCCGGTTTTCATTTTTCGGTTTGGGGCGTCACGTCGGGCGTGATTGCAGGCCTTTGTGGTGCGTCGCTCGCGGTGTTTAGCCGAATAGCAACCAAGACGGTCCACCCGCTGGCTGTCACGTTTTGGGGCTTTGTTTTTGGCGGTGCGGTTATGGCGGCTATCGCGGCTCCGTGGCCGGATGTCGCCGCGGCAATGTCGCCACAGCTGCTGCTGCTGTTCCTTGGCTTTGGACTCATCCCCACAGCCGTGGCTTACATCTTATATATGCAGGGCCTGTCCATGGGGCTCGAGACGTCGAAAGTTCCCGTCGTAATGTCATTCGAGACAGTCGTCACCGTACTGCTGGGCATTGGTGTCTACGCCGAGCCCGCCGGTGCGATCAAAGTCCTGGGCATCGTGCTGGTGCTCGCGTCTATCCTGATTATGAACACCGACTTCTCCAAGCTGCGCAACAGCGTCATTGCCAAACGTATTGTCGAGAGCATGACCTTTAAGCCCAACGCGTGGTGGACCGAAAAATCTCAGGACATGGATCTGTTTAAGGAACGCACCGGCATCGCGCTGGAGCCCACCGTGCAGGAAAGCCCCTGGTACTTCGTGCGATAAGGGATTGCGCACGGCGTCCGACCTGGGATTATCCAGCCAGCGCCGGCCTACCCAGCCCCAACGTTTCAAGTACGTTAAACCCGTCAACGGTCGATTTTCACCCGCGAACGGTCTTTATACTAATTAGCAATATAAGCAACGTATAAGACGTTATAATGACCATAACGAAAAGGAGGAGGCAAGATGAATCAGATCATTCTCGCATCTCATGGCGGCCTGGCCGCAGGCGCCAAAGACACGCTCGAGATGGTTCTCGGCGACGTGTCGAACGTCCACGTCGTGTCGCTTGCTCGTGACGACAAGGAGCCCATCACCAATAAGGTGGACGCCATGATCGCCACGTTCAACGCGGACGACACCGTCTATGTGCTGACCGATATGCTCGGCAGCTCGGTCAACAACAGCATGGTCGAGCTTTCCAAGAACGGCACGAAGTTCACGGTTGTCAGCGGTTTCAACATCCCGCTGGCGCTCACGCTCGCTATGAGCCCCGTCCCCGTCAAGGGCGCCGAGCTCGCGGCCCTCATCAACGAGGCCCGCACCGGTCTGACCAACCCCAACGCACCGGTCGAGGTCGCCGCGGCTCCCGCCAAGAAGGCCAAGGCGTCCCGTCACAGCTCCGGTCCCGCCAAGATTGTCCTCGCGCGTCTTGACTACCGTCTGCTGCACGGCCAGGTCGTCTTTACCTGGACCACCAAGGTCCAGGCCGAGCGCATCATCGTCGTCGACAACGCTGCCGCCAACGATGACATCAAGAAGGGCGCTCTCAAGCTTGCCAAGCCCCAGGGCGTGCGCCTGAACGTCTTTACCGTCGAGCGTGCCCTCGCCAAGATGGACAAGCTCAACACCCTCGGCGAGCGCGTCATGTTCGTCTTTGGCAACACGGCCGAGATGCTGCAGTTCTGCCAGGGCTACAAGCTCGACGCCATCAACCTGGGCGCCACCGCCAACCACGACGGTGCCGATCAGATCGGCGGCAAGGACAGCTCCGTCTTCTTCGACGCCACCCAGAAGGCCGACGTCAACCAGCTGCTCGACATGGGCATCAAGCTCTACGTCCAGCAGACCCCCACGTATCAGAGCGTCGACATCGACGCCAAGCTGTAATCAACCAGGCTTTTGCCTGACTGAAAGGAGAAGGGTATGAATACGTTCATCAGTGCGGTGCTCGTCGGCCTCGTCGGCGTGTTCTGCATGTGGGACTCCCGCCTGCTCGGTCGTCTTAACTTCGAGCAGCCCCTCGTTGGCGCTACGCTCGTCGGTCTGCTGCTGGGCGATGTGCCCACCGGCCTTGCCGTCGGTGCCGCCGTCGAGCTCGTGTCCATGGGCCTGGTGCAGGTCGGCGCCGCCGTTCCGCCCGATATGGTCCTGGGCGGCATCGTGGCCGCTGCCTTTGCGTGCCTGACCGATGCTTCCGCCGAGACCGCCATGACGATCGCCATCCCGGTCGCCGTCCTGGGTCAGCTCCTCGGCATCGTGTTCCGTTCCATCATCGCCGCCCTCACCCATGTGGCAGATAGCGCGATCGATAACGGAAAGTTCAAGACCGCCTATCGCATGCACATCTGCGCCGGCTCCGGTCTGTACGCCGTCATGTACTTCCTGCCGATCTTCCTCGCCGTCTTTGTTGGCACCGACCTGGTTCAGGCCATCGTCAACATGGTTCCCGAGTGGCTGTCCACTGGTCTTAACGTTTCGACCAAGATCATGACCGCCTACGGCTTGGCCCTGCTGCTCACCATGATGATCAAGAAGGGTATGACTCCGTTCCTGTTCATCGGTTTCCTGCTCGCCGCTTACCTCAACCTGTCCGTCATCGCGGTCGCTCTGATCGGTGTGTGCCTGGCTGTCGTCTTCATGGGCTTCAAGTTCAACGGTTCCCATGCAGCCGCCGGTGTCGATTCCGACTACGATCCGCTCGAAGACGACGAAGACTAAGGAGGAACACACTATGGCAACCGCAACCAAGGACGTGTCCCTGAACAAGAAGGTCAGCCAGTTCTTCTGGCGCTCCTGGGCCATCCAGGCCTCTTGGAACTACGAGCGTCAGATGAACATGGGCTTCCTCTACGGCATGGTTCCCACGCTCGATCGCCTCTATCCGGACGAGTCCGACCCCAAGCAGCTCGCTGCTAAGAAAGAGGCTTACCACCGTCACATGGCGTTCTACAACTGCACCCCGCAGACGAGCGCTTTCATCCTAGGCCTCGCCGCCTCCATGGAGGAAGAGTACGCCAAGGATCCCGAGAACTTCGACCCCGATTCGATCAACGCGGTCAAGACCTCCCTTATGGGTCCGCTTTCCGGCATCGGTGACTCCTTCTTCCAGGGCACCATCCGCGTTATCGCCTTTGGCCTGGGTGTTCAGCTGGCTCAGCAGGGCTCCATCATGGGCCCGATCCTGGCCATGCTCATCTCCATCGTGCCCTCCGTGCTGATCACTTGGTTCGCAGCCAAGATCGGCTATCAGGGCGGCCACGAGTACCTGAGCAAGCTCCAGGGCGGCGACCTCATGGAGAAGCTCATGTATGTCTGCGGTATCGTGGGTCTTATGTCCGTGGGCGGCATGATCGCTACGCTGATCGGCGCCACCACCCCGCTGCAGTTCGCTGACGGCACCGTCGTGATCCAGGACATCCTGGACGGCATGATGCCCCAGATGATCTCCCTCGGCCTCACCGGCCTTATGTACTGGCTCATCAAGAAGAACGTCAACACCGGTTGGCTTCTCGTGATCGCCATCGTGGGCGGCATCGCCCTCTCCGCGGCCGGCATCCTGGCCTAGTCGCGACCAAGCGCCTAACCGCTTTCCCCCGGGGGCCTGCCTGGCATCCCATACCCCAGGCAGGCTTCCATCCCTAGATGTGTCAAAGGGACAGTTCCTTTGACACATCCTCAACGGGCCGGCGACTCGGCCCAAACCACGGTAACCCTGCGAGCGCCCGGCAATGTGGCGCCGCAAAAAATCGAAAGGAATGTGTCAGATGTACGAGATCGACCTTAACCTCCCTAAGCAGATCGTCGCTGACGTCCTGTCCAACCACGAGATCCACAGCGTCGCCTTCGTCGGCTGCGGTGCTTCCATGTCCGACCTCTACCCCGCCAAGTACTTCCTGGCCAACAACACGGACAAGCTGAACGTTCAGATCTTCACCGCTAACGAGTTCAACTACGACACGCCTTCCTGGGTCAACGAGCACACCTTCGTGATCACCTGCTCCCTCGGTGGCTCCACGCCCGAGACCGTCGAGGCCAACAAGACCGCCAAGAAGCACAACTGCCCGGTCGTCTCCCTCACCAACAAGGCTGGCTCCGCTCTGACCGTCGACGCCGACCACGTCATCGTCCACGGCTTCCACGCCAACTACGCTGCCAAGTGCGAGAAGCCCGGCTACGCCATCGCTCTTGCTGTCGAGATCCTTCAGCAGACCGAGGGCTATGACCACTACGAGGACATGATCACCGGCCTCACCAACGTCTTCGAGCTCTGCGAGAACGCCGCTCAGTCCGCCAAGGGCCTCGCCAAGCAGTTCGCCCAGGACTTCAAGGACGACGAGATGATCTACTTCATGGCCTCCGGTGCCTCCGAGAAGATGGCTTATTCTCACGCCGCCTTCCTGTTCACCGAGATGCAGTGGATCGACGCCGCCGCGTACAACACCGGCGAGTACTTCCACGGCCCGTTCGAGGTTTCCACCGAGGGTAAGCCCTACGTCTTCTTCATGTCCGACGGTGCCACCCGTCCGATGGACGCTCGCGCCCTCACCTTCCTTAAGCGCATGGGCGCCAAGGTCGCTCTGATCGACTCCAAGGACTACGGCCTGGCCGACGCCGTGCCGGCAAGCGTCGTCACCTACTTCAACCCGCTGCTGCACCTCGCCGTTATGCGCGAGTACGGCAACCAGATCGCCGAGGCCCGTCAGCACCCGCTGACCATGCGTCGCTACATGTGGAAGCTTTCCTACTAATCACAAGTAAGTAGACCTTACAGGTTGATTTAGAGGGGATGGGGTTTGCGCCCCGTCCCCTTTTTTGCTCTGGGGAGGGCGCGCCCGTCGCGCCGCAAAACCCCAGATAAAACCTACCAAAATAAACCTGTCCCTTTTTGGCAGGTGGGAGGAGATGCGTATGATCAAGGCAGTGCTGTTTGATATGGACGGCGTGCTGGTCGATACCGAGTGGTTCTATAACCGTCGCCGCGTGGCGTTTATGGAGGAGAAGGGGTTCCACTTTGACGAGATCCCCGATCTTTCGGGGTCTAACGAGCCTGCCATTTGGGAGGCGCTGGTGCCCGACGATATTGAGCTGCGCGAGCGTCTGCGCGTGGAGTACAAGCAGGTCTACAGCCCGGACCACCCCGTTCCGTATGCCGAGCTGCTCAACGAGCAGACGGAGCCGGTGATGCGCGAGCTGCACGAGCGCGGCGTGAAGTGTGCCATCGCGAGCTCGTCGTATCGTGAGTTGATTGACGAGCTGGTGGAGATTGCGGGTATCGCCGACGTACTGGACTACACCATCAGCGGTCACGAGTGCAGTGCGTTTAAGCCCGACCCCGAGATCTACCTGCGTGCCATGGAGGCGCTGGGTATGGAGCCTGCCGAGTGCCTGGTTATCGAGGACTCGCCTTTGGGTATCGAGGCCGGCAAGCGCTCCGGCGCCCGCGTCCTGGCACTGCGTCCGCACGAGGGCGTCAACCTGGACCAAACGGGAGCCGACGCCGTCATCGACAACCTCGCCGACATTCTGACCGCTTTGTAGCGTCAATTCGCCGCAAGAAGTGCGGATTCACACGTCTCTTGCGGTGGATTGGCTCATTTTGGCTTCAATTTAGATCCGTTTGGCTTCGACTCGGACTAAGTGAGTAGACTTTTTGGCACATGCCGAGCACAAAGCGTATCTGCCTTAGTAAAGCCGCAGGTCACAGAGGTGGCAGTTTTGGGTGTGCTCGGCAGATCGTAAAAAGTCTACTCACTTAGAATTTGGGCCTTTGGTCGTAGGGGTTGCTGGTCCCATTTTGGTTGTCGAGAGGGGGTGAATTGAAGCGCCCCCGCACGCTCCATGCTACAATCGCGGGCATGCCCCACAACTATATCTGCCTTCGAAGGGAGCCTACGTGGCGAACGCCATCGATCAGCTCACGGACCGCGTGCTCGTGCTCGGCCGCCTTGCCATCGTCCGCCGCGCCATTACTGCCGTGGCGGTCACGATTTCCGCCGTTCTCCAGACATTTCTGATCCAGGCGTTCATTCAGCCTGCCGATCTGCTTCCGAGCGGCCTCACCGGCGTCGCGGTCCTGCTCGATCGTGTTACCTCGCTGGGCGGCGTTCACATCGACATCTCGCTCGGCATGCTCGCGCTCAACATTCCCGTGGCGCTCCTATGCTGGAGCGGCATTAGCAAGCGCTTCGTCATCTTCTCGATGATGCAGGTCGTGCTCTCGTCGCTGTTCCTCAACGTCTTTCACTTCGCCCCGTTTTTGGGCGACAAGATCATGCTCATTATTTTTGGCGGCGTGGTCTCGGGCCTGGGCGCCGCCATCGCGCTTAAGTCCGGCGCATCCACCGGCGGCACCGACTTTATCGCGCTGTGGGTTTCCAACCACACCGGCAAGACCATCTGGGGCGTCATCTTTGGTTTCAACTGCTTTATCCTGGCGATCTTTGGTTCTATGTTTGGCTGGGACAACGCGGCGTACTCCATCGTGTTCCAATTTATTTCGACCAAGACCATCGACAGCTTCTATCATCGCTACGACCGCGTGACGCTGCAGATCACGACGCGCAAGGCAGACGAGGTCATGACCGCCTATGTTGACCATTTTCAGCACGGCATTAGTTGCGCCGAGGTCATCGGCGGATATAGCCGCGAAAAGATGTACCTGCTGCACGCCGTTGTCTCGACCTACGAGAGCCAGGACATTATCAAGCTGGTGTGCGACATTGATCCCGGTGCCGTGATCAACGTGTTCCACACGCTCAGCTTTGTGGGCGGCTGGTGGGGTGGTCATGTCGACGAGCCCATGCCCACGGCCGTTCCCGATCCCGACAAGCCCGCACGCATGGCCAGCAGGCAGGCGCGCCTCAGCGAGCAGGACAGTCTGCAACAGGACGACGGCAGGTAGAGTGTTGGTATTTTGCCGGCACGGCGCAATCCTGTCCGCTTGAGCCTCCCGAAAGCCTCGCTGCTTTCGGGAGGCCTTCGTTTGCCCAGATAAAACCTACCAAAATGAAGCTGTCGCTTTTTGGTAGGGAGGGTGTATCGTTTTATCATTATGAGGTAACATGAAACTAGACGTTATATACGTATTAGTTATTTCGATATTTCGATAAGAGTGATTAGATATGCCTACACCCAAAAATGCACCGCTTTACCAGCAGATTTATGACGAAATCAAGGATGCGATCGAGAAAGGTGTTTATGCACCCAAGGAGCGTATTCCGTCCGAGCTCGAGTTAGCCGAGCAGTACGAGGTGAGCCGCATCACGGTGCGCCGCGCCGTCGAGGAGTTGTGCTCCGATGGCTACCTGGTTAAGCAGCAGGGCCGCGGCACCTTTGTTTCCACGCCGCACATCAATCGCCAGTTTCACGCCTCGACGCTGCAGACGTTTACCGCGCTGTGTGCCGACAACGGCATGAAGGCGGGCGCACATGTGATCGATCGTCAGATTGTTCCGGCGCGCCAAAACGAGATGGAGTTCTTTGGCCTGCAGAAGGATGCGTTGCTGCTGCATATCAAGCGCGTGCGTACGGCCGACGGTGAGCCCATCTTTGAGGAGAACATCTTTGTGCCGTTTGACGCCTACCGTGAGCTGTTGACGGCCGATCTTGAGGACAAGTCGATTTTTGCCGAGGTCGAGCGTGTTGGCGGAACGCCGATTGTCTCGGTTGGCTACCGCACGGTCGAGGCCGTTCGCGCCAATGCCGAGCAGGCGGCTGAGCTGGGCATTGCTCCGCACGATCCGCTGCTCAACCTGCGTGCCGGCTTTATCGGCCCCAATGGCGAGCCGGTCCTGATGGGTAAGCAGTACTACGTGGGATCGCGCTACGTTATGGTCATGTAAGTTACGCGGTTTTACCAAACCGCGTAACGGGCCGACGCTGCGCCCTTGGTTCCGCCGTTCTAGCGAACGGCGGACCGGTCGACGCTGCAAACGCCCCTAAGCGGCAATCTGACGTTCAATCGTCGGTCGCGTACCGAAGTACGCTTCCCTCCTCTTTCACGTCACCTTGCTCGCTTAGGGGCGTTTTCGCTGACTTATGCTCAACCTGAGACGTTTCCACGCCTGTCAAGAGCTTAGCCGTTGGGGACGTTCTTAAACGACTAGTCATTCAAGAACGTCCCCAATGACTACCCGCAGAATGAGCGTGGCTGACAGCCGTACGGCAGCGGTCCGCGTGGCGGCGTATAATCGGCGGCAGATGACTTGGACGTTAGGAAACCATGATCGATAGCATGCAGCAGATGGCGCTCGACACGCTCGGCGCCTATTTTGGCTACACCTCGTTTCGCCCGGGACAGGACCGCATGGTCGATGCGATCCTTGCCGGTCGCGACGCGCTGGGTGTTATGCCCACGGGCGCCGGCAAGTCCATTTGCTACCAGGTGCCCGCGCTCATGCTGCCCGGCATCACCTTTGTGGTGAGTCCGCTGCTGTCGCTTATGGAGGATCAGACCCGCGCATTGCTCGCGGCGGGTGCGCGGCCCAGCTATCTCAACTCCAGCCTTACTCCGGCCCAGCAAAACACCGTGCTCAAGCGGGCGCGCGAGGGCCGCTACCAGCTTATGTACGTGGCGCCCGAGCGCCTGCTCGAGCCGCGCTTTTTAGCTTTTGCGCAGGAGGCCGCGGCGGACGGCGGCATCGGCGTGCCGCTCGTGGCCATTGATGAAGCCCACTGCGTGAGCCAATGGGGCCAGGATTTTCGCCCCGCCTACCTGCAGATTCGCGAGTTTATCGATTCGCTGCCGCAGCGCCCCATCGTGGCTGCCTTTACCGCCACGGCGACCGAGCGCGTGCGTGCGGACATTCAGCAGATGCTCGGCCTGCAAAACCCCGCGACGGTGGTGACGGGCTTCGATCGCAAGAACCTCTACTTTGGTTGCGAGGAGATGGGCGACAAGGCCAAGACTGCCTGGGTGCGCGACTACGTGATCGCGCATTCGAGCGAGAGCGGCATCGTGTATTGCTCGACCCGCAAGACGGTCGATGCGCTGGCAGGCGAGCTTGCCGAAGCGCTGGGCCCCAGCGGCATTCGCGTTGGCCGCTACCATGCCGGCATGGGTAACGACGCCCGCCGCCAAAGCCAGCGTGCCTTTATCGACGACGATATCCAGGTGATGGTTGCCACCAACGCCTTTGGCATGGGCATCGACAAGCCCAACGTGCGCTACGTGATTCACAACAACGTGCCCGAGAGCATCGAAGCCTACTACCAGGAGGCGGGCCGCGCCGGCCGCGATGGCGACCCGGCCAGCTGCCATCTGCTGTGGAACGGTAACGATTTTCGCATGCGTCGCTTTTTGATCGACCGCGGCGATGCTGCCGATGAGGCGCTCGACGACGAGCAGCGCGCGTGGGCGCTCCAGAATCGATATCGCCTGCTCAGCCAGATGGAGGGCTACTGCAACACCACCGGCTGCCTGCGCGAATACATGCTGCGCTACTTTGGCGACGAGGCCGCGGCCGAGCATGCTGCCGCGGCTGGTGCGGGCAGCACCGCCACGGACGACGCCGAGGGCTGCGGCAACTGCAGCAACTGCCTCACGAAGTTCGAGGTCGAGGACGTCACCGATATGGCCCGCGCCGCCGTGCGCTATGTGGCCACACGTCCCATGCGCTTTGGCAAATCGCTGGTCGCCGATGTGCTCCACGGCGGCAACACCGAGCGCATTCGCCAGATGCATCTGGACGAGGACCGCGGCTACGGTGAGCTGTCGAGCGAATCGGTCGGGCGCATCAAGGATATCATCGGCCAGCTGTGCGGCCGCGGTTATTTGGCCACCTCGCAGGGGCAGTACCCGGTCGTGGGGCTGGGCCCGCGTGCCGGCGAGGTCGAGAACGAGGCGTTCGCCTTTACCGTTAAGCGTCGCGCGTCCAAGCGCAAGGCCTCGGCCCGCGCCCGCCGTGCGGTGGATCTGCTGCGCGAGGAGGCCGAGCTGGATCAGCGCCCGCGCGTGGGCGATGATGCCGAGCTGTTCGAGCGCCTGCGCGCCCTGCGCAAGGAAATCTCGACCGAGCTGGAGATGGCGCCGTATATGGTCTTCTCCGACAAGGCCCTGCGCGGCCTGTGCCGCCTGCGTCCGCAGACGCGCGACGAGCTTATCCAGGTCAACGGCATCGGCGAGAAAAAGGCCGACGCCTTTGGCGAGCAGTTTATGGCGGCGATTGAAGAGTTTGAGTCCGAGCATGCGCGGGATGGAGCGTAACGATGGCAACCGACGATAAAACCGACCGCGCTGGCGTATCCGCCGTACCACTGTACCAGCAGGTCATGGACGACCTGAAGGGCGAGATCGCGCGCGGCGTGTATGCGGCCGGCTCGCGCATTCCTTCCGAGATGGAGCTCGCGAAGTCTTACGGCGTGGGGCGCATCACCGTGCGCCGCGCCATCGAGGAGCTGTCGCGCGCGGGGTATCTCAACCGCCAGCAGGGGAGGGGCACCTTTGTGTGCGCCCCCAAGCTCAAGCGTAAGATTCGCCAGAAAGGCGACGTCCAGAGCTTTACCGAGGGCTGCGCCGCCAACGACATGGTTGCCGGAGCGCGCCTGGTGTCGCGCACGGTGGTCGCGGCGACGCGCGAGGACGCGGCGTTCTTTGGCGTGGAGCCCGGCTGCGAGCTCATCGTAGTCGAGCGCGTGCGCACGGCAGATGGCGTGCCCGTCATGCTCGAGAACAACTCTTTTGTGCTGGCCGACCATCCCTACCTGCAGACGCTTGCCGACGAGGACCTTGCCGATAACTCGATCTTTGCACTCGTTGCCGAGCATTCGGGCCGCGCGCCGCTCAAGTCCGACCCCTGCACCGTGGAGATTGCGCTTGCCGATGCTCAGGCGGCCCCGCTGCTGGAGGTGCCGGTCGGCGAGCCGCTCTTCTATATGGAGGCGTACTTTACCGATGCAGACGGGCGGCCCCTGCTGCTCGGGCGCCAAAAGATCGTGGGCTCGCGCTACGTGTTCGACATCTAACGTCCATAGATAGAACAACATAGAACAAATCTGCTGAAACGACTTCACCTGTGACAGCTCGCATGCTATAAATAGAACAACATAGAACGATCGCAGGTACGAGCTGTCGTCGTTCGAAACCGCCACACAAGGAGGGACATCACCATGAACGCACACGATCTGGTTCAGGAAATTATCGAGCGCAAGGGCAAGATTGAGAACGTCTTTTGGATTGCCTGCGGCGGTTCGATGATCGACCTCATGCCGGCTAACGAACTGCTCAAGCGCGAGGCGACCACGTTTACCTCGACGGTCTACACCGCGCGCGAGTTTTGCCTGATGGCCCCCAAGAGCCTGGGGCCGAAGTCGCTCGTCGTCGCCTGCAGCCACAGTGGCAACACGCAGGAGGTCATCGACGGTTGCGAGATGGCGTTGACTGCCGGCGCCGAGGTCGTGACCATGACCGACTATGCGGGCTCCAAGATCGACAGCGGCAAGTGGACAACCTGGGTCTATCCGTGGGGCAAGGGCGAGTCGCAGGCCGAGGTCCCGCAGGGCATCGGTGTTCTGATGGCTGCCGAGCTGCTCGACCAGCAGGAGGGCTACGAGGCGCTCGCCGACATGTACGCCGGCCTTAAGCAGATGGATGCGCTGCTGCCCGCCGCCCGCGAGAAGGTCAACGCCGAGCTGGGCGCCCGCTTTGCCGAGCTCTGCCAGCAGCACAAGTTCTTCTATATCCTGGGGTCCGGCCCCAACTTTAGCCAGACCTACGCCATGGCCATCTGCTCGCTCATGGAGATGCAGTGGCAGCACTGCTGCTACATCCACTCTGGCGAGTACTTCCACGGTCCCTTCGAGGCCACCGAGCCCGGCGTGTTCTACTTTGTGCAGCTTGGCGCGGGCGAGTGCCGCCCCATGGAGGAGCGCGCGCTCGCGTTTCTCAACACGCACACCGATACGATTATGGTGCTCGACGCCCTCGAGTACGGCGTGGGCGAGGTGCCCGCCAGCGTGCGTTCGTTCCTGGAGCCGATCTTCTTCTACAACATGAGCTGCGAGCTGCGCGCCGCCCGCGGCAAGGTGTTTGACCACAGCCCCGAGGTTCGTCGCTACATGGGCATCGAGCAGTACTAGGCACCGGGAATTATCTTTTTTGACGGGGTCTGTGCTGCGCGCGGACCCCGTTTTGCATTGTGGCGGCCGGATTCGTGTCTGCGCGAAAACGAAGTCGAATACTTTTCCGCGAAGTGAACGACCTATTTTGGACCCCCGAAGCATCCACACTTTTTG
>CAJMNK010000061.1 GCA_905214905.1 uncultured bacterium
GATGATGCCTTTCACTGGCTATGGCCTTTCTTTTCTAGCGGCCCTGCGGCCGGCGCGGTTTCCCAGAAGGCGGGCGCAGCAGTCGACGCCGAAGGCGATGAACTCGACCAGATTGCCCTCCCGAAGGAGCTGGGAGGAGACCGCTTTGACGAGCCGGCCCCCTTCACCGATCTCACTTGCATGCATGAGATCGTCCGCATGCGTTTCGAGAAAGAAACCGACGGCGCGGTTGCGGGCAAACTGCTGGGCTGGCGTCAAGTTGTGCGAGTGAAAGACCTCGGCATGCGGCTCGTAAGCAACCTTCATACCCGAGGCGATAAACTTGGCGGCCATGAGCATGTCCTCGTTGGTGTTAACATGATCGAATCCACCGCATTCGAGATATGCGATCCGTCGATAGGCAGAACAGGCGTCAGATGCAAAAAACGTCTTAATACCGAGTTTCTCGAGATCGCATTTCGAACGAACGGATGGCGAATCAGGATAGTTGAAACCACGCACCAGCTGCTCAAAGCGCCGAGCATCCGCCTTGGGCAGTTGCCTGCCACTTACAAGGGCGATGTCGGAATCATCAACCATGGGAGCAACAAGCCGCTTCAGATAATCATCGGAAACGGGCACGGCATCTTGGGTGAGAAAACATACAAAGTCGCCGCTCGACTCCCGCAGCGCCTTGTCTCTTGTGGTGCCGTGGTTGAAATCCTGACGATCGATCTGCAGCAAGCGAACGCCTTTGTGTTTCTGAACCAACTCGATAGTTTTATCATCCGATGCGGAATCGACGACCAGAATCTCATTCGGCTGAATTGACTGGCGATCAAGGGCGATTAAGAGCGTCTCAATTTCATGTTCAGCATTAAGAGTCGGGATGATGACAGAAATATCCATCTAGCGCCCCGTTCTCTCTTTGCCGAACATGGCCCCAAAGGTGCCTGCGAAGCACTTGCAATCCATACGGAAGCATCGATTCTGCACATAACAAAGTTCGATCTTCTGACGCAAGCCACTCTCAAATGTCGCCTCGTTACGGTCGGTTGCCTGCCACAGACCCGTGATGCCGGGTTGAACAGAAAGCAACTCAGCCTTCTCCTCGTCGGAAAAGTGCTGCTCAAGCTCATCTCTTGTAATGGGGCGAGGACCAATGACAGAAAGGTCACCGTTCAGCACATTGAGAAACTGAGGCATCTCGTCGATAGAGCATTTACGAATGAACTGACCAATCTTGGTAATACGAGGGTCATCATCGACCTTGCGCTCGACTTCCCACTGATGTAGCTGCTCAGGGCTCAGGTACTTGCGCACGTCGTTTGCATCAGCGACCATACTGCGGAGCTTAAAAATCTTGATTGTCTTTCCGCCCTTGCCAACGCGATCCTGGGTGTACATAGGGCTGCCGGGCGATTCAAGGCAAATAAGCGCGCAAACAACAGCAATAGGAATCAATAGCAGAACACTCATCAAAAGACTAAATACAAGGTCAAACAGCCTCTTGACGATGCGATACCCAAGCGTGCCACTCGGCTTTATCTGATTGAAAGCCAGCGCACCAACCGTTGATGCACAACTCTCTGTTACTTCTTTAGCAGCCACAATAAAACTCACGTTCTTGTCCCCAGGAACCCCCCATCTATGAATCCAAAATCCAAATAAATCGCTGGTACAACGTCTCCCTTACGTTTTGCTGGGCACGTCGATCGGAAGCAGCTCCCTAAATGCGGAGTCGCCTTCGCCCACATCCACTAGGCACCAGCGTTTATGACGGTCGATCTTTTTAACGCGGGACTCTTGCCCCACCAAGGGACCCTGCTCTATGTGCAACACGCCGCCTTCTATACGGGCGACGCTGTTGCGCACCACGCCGTCGTCGTCCAGCACGCTGCGGTACCAATCCTGCGCATCGTCCGGCATGGGCATGTATGCCCGCTCCCTACTGCCGGCGATGCGGCAGCCAAAGCTCAACTGGGCCAAGGCCCTATCGAGCGCGGCGGCATCGTGCGTGGCAACGAAGAAATATTCCTTGTACATGGGTTTGGTTTGGAGCGACCAAGCGCCGCCCCGCTTAAACCAGAACTCCTTTTGCATCACAAAAGCGTTCTGCATCAGCTCGTGCGGGATAATGCGGCGGACCTTTTCGCAGGTCTCGCGCTCTTTTCCATGGGGGGTGTGGACCAGATACCAGCGGACGCGGCCGTTATGGCTGTTGGTGGTGGCGCCGTTAAATGCCCCCGGCAGCTGTTCTTGGCGCCGTGCCGTCTGTTCCATGTTCTCGCCCCCTCTTTTGGCTTTGCGATGCACGCAAATGCAGGGGCGTTTAGAACAGGCTTCTCGCTCGCAGCTAGGCGCAGTCGCAAAAGTACAGGTTTTTGTATCTTTCGACAGACGACATTATACGAGCAATTAATCAGCGTTTGCCCAGATTACGCAAAATGTACTGCTAGTAGGTACATCTCCATACCCCTCTACAAAAACCTGTACCTTTTTGTGCAACAAAAAAAGCCGCTCAACCAGCGGCTTTTCTTATTTTGTTAAGAAAAAGGCGACCGCCCTCTGTGGACGGTCGCCTTTGTTAATTGTTGTGAAGTTTGCCTTAGGCGCGGGTCTTGATCTCCTCGGTCACCTTCGCAACAAACTCATCAACGCTCATCTGAACGGTCTCGTTGGAGCGATCGCGGACGGAGATGTTGCCGGCCTCGACCTCCTTCTCGCCCAGGATAAGCATGTAGGGTACGCGGTCAATGCTGCGAGCCTCGCGGATCTTGTAGCCGATCTTCTCGTCGCGGTCGTCGCAGACCACGCGAATGCCGGCCTCCTCAAGCTTGGCGCAGACCTCGTGGGCGTAGTCGCGGCTCTTCTCGGAAACCGGAAGTGCCTTGACCTGCACGGGAGCCAGCCAGGTGGGGAACTTGCCCGCAAAGTGCTCGATCAGAATACCAATGAAGCGCTCGATGGAGCCAAAGCATACGCGGTGCAGCATGATGGGGCGCTTCTTGATGCCGTCGGCGTCCACGTACTCCAGGTCAAAGTTGAGCGGCATCTGGAAGTCGAGCTGCACGGTACCGCACTGCCAGGTACGGCCGAGCGAGTCCTCCAGGTGGAAGTCGATCTTGGGGCCGTAGAAGGCGCCGTCGCCCTCGTTGACCTCGTAGTCCATGCCCAGCTTCTCCAGAGCGGTGCGCAGGCCCTCCTCGGCGCGAGCCCAATCCTCGTCCGAACCCATAGAGTCGTCGGGGCGGGTGGAAAGCTCAACGTGGTATTTAAAGCCAAACTTCTGGTACACGGAGTCGATGAGGTTGACCACGCCCACGATCTCGTCGGTCAGCTGGTCGGGACGCACAAACAGGTGGGCGTCGTCCTGGTTAAAGCAGCGCACGCGGAACAGGCCGTGCAGGGCGCCGCGCAGCTCGTGGCGGTGCACCAGGCCAATCTCGCCGGCGCGAATGGGCAGCTCGCGATAGGAGTGCGGCTTGGAGGCGTACACCAGCACCCCGCCCGGGCAGTTCATGGGCTTAATGCAGTACTCTTCGTCGTCAATGACGGTGGAGTACATGTTGTCCTTGTAGTGGTCCCAGTGGCCCGAGGTCTTCCACAGCTGCTTGTTCATGATGAGCGGCGTGGAGATCTCCACGTAGCCGGCCTTGTGGTGGATCTCGCGCCAGTAGTCCAGCAGCGTGTTTTTAAGGATCATGCCGTTGGGCAGGAAGAACGGGAAGCCGGGGGCCTCGTCGCGCATCATAAAGAGGTCCATCTCGCGGCCGATCTTGCGGTGGTCGCGCTTCTTGGCCTCCTCCAGCATGTGCATGTGCTCGTCGAGCTCTTCCTTGGTGGCAAAGGCGACGCCGTTGATGCGGGTGAGCATCTTGTTGTCCTTGTCGCCCTTCCAGTAAGCGCCCGAGACGCCGGTGAGCTTAAAGGCCTTGAGCGCCTTGGTGTAGCAGATGTGGGGGCCGACGCACATGTCGATGTAGTCGCCCTGCTGGTAGAAGGTGATGCGGGCGTCGTCGTCCAGATCACCGATGTGTTCGACCTTGTACTTCTCGCCGCGCTCTTCCATAAGGGCGATGGCCTCGGCGCGGGGCTTCTCGTACACGGAGAACTTGAGGTTCTCCTTGACGATTTTCTTCATCTCGGCCTCGATCGCGGGGAAGTCGTCCTCGCTGATCTTGACGCCCTCGGGCAGGTCGACGTCGTAGTAGAAGCCGTTGTCGGTCGCGGGACCGTAGGCAAAGTCGGCCTCGGGGTACAGGCGCTTGATGGCCTGCGCCATGATGTGCGCGGCGGAGTGGCGGATGACGTGCGTGACCTCGTCCTGCGGAAGCTCGGCCACCGAACCGTCATTGTAGAGTGCCTTCATGGGTATGTTTTCTCCTCTCGGATGCCTGATGCAAGTGCGTGCGATGCGCTCGGCGTTTTGACTTGCATCATTATAGGCAGGTTGCCTTGGTATACAAGCGCCCGCCGCACCTTAATGGCACGGCGGGCGATTTTCTACGCATGCTTCATCGTGTGGGGCGGGGCGTGGGGCGCGCGTGGCTTGCGCGGGACGCGCGGTGCCCGTGGCTTGCGGCCGGCCCGGCGATGGATGCGTTACTGGATGCGAGTTCGGCAGTAGGGGCAGACCTTCCAGTGCGCATCGAGCGGACGATGGCAGCTGGGGCAGACGTTGCGAACCTGAGTGTCGCACACCGGGCAGACGACAAAGTCCTTCTCGATGGGGGCGCCGCACTGCGGGCAGGTGCCGTACTGGGCAAGCTGGCGCTCGCGCAGGGCCATATCCAGCTCCTGCTCCTCGCGGTCGGACGCGTAGGAGTGCGGGCGCAGGACCAGGTAGGCGATGAGGCCTACAAACGGGATGAGGGCAATGATGCCCCATGCCACGTAGGCGCTGGCGCCGCGGCGGCGAGCGTCGATGAACACATAGACGACCGACAGCACATACAGGGCGATGATAAAGCCAACGAAGGCATAGACGACGCCCATAAGCTGCGGCGACATGAGCTCGGAGATGTACTTGGACATTACGGGTACCTTTCGGATTATTTACAGTCCAGTCAAGTTTACCACGGGGTTTGTTTATATGGGACCACGGCTAGGGGCGGGGCTGGCGCGGACACAAACATCTCAATCTGTAACAGTTAGGAGCGGAATCTGGGTCTAGATGTTACAGATTTAGACACAGGGGTCCCTCCCCGACTTCAATCTCGATCTGTAACATCTTGGGCCCCAAAGCCCCTCTTACTGTTACAGATCGAGACATTCAAAATCCGCCTGAAAGTTTGTCTCGATCTGTAACATCTAGAACCCAAATCCTTGTCTAACTGTTACAGGTCGAGACGAACGGTTGCCGTAGCTGTCGGCAGACGAGGCCAACATCCGTGCCGGGTCACCCCTCGCCTGCCGTTGGCGGGTGTTGCAGGGCTGTTCGCCGCATTGCCGCCGCACTGGGAACGCGCAGACCGTAGGATAGTCTTATTGACAGCCTGTCAACTTGTCTGGGAGGCACTGTGACGGAAACGTTTGATATCGCAATTGTGGGCGCGGGCATCACCGGGTGTGCCATCGCGCGGCAGCTCGCGCGCTATGACCTATCCATTTGTGTGGTCGAGGCGGCCAACGACATTGCACTGGGCGCCTCGAAGGCCAACGGCGGCCTGGTGCACGCCGGCTACGATCCGGCACCGGGCACCGTAAAGGCACAGGTCAACGCCCGCGGCTGCGAGCTGTATGGCACCTGGTCCCGGGAGCTGGGATTTCTGTTCTGCCGCACCGGGTCAATGGTGTTGGGCTTTAACGACGAGGACCGCGCGCATCTGGAAAAGCTGCGCCAGAATGGCCTGGCCAACGGGGTGCCCGAGCTGTCAATCGTCGGACCCGACCGCATCCACGAATTAGAGCCGCGCGCCAGTGCCGATGCAACGTGCGCGTTGTGGTGCCCTTCGACCGGTTTTGTCGACCCGTTTGAGGTCGCCATCGCCGCGCTGGAGAACGCCGTAGCCAACGGCGTGACGTTTATGCGTTCCGCGTCGGTGGAAGCGATTGAGGTTACGGACTCGGGCGAAGACGCACGCTTTACACTGGCAACCCCCGCTGGCAACGTGCGCTGCCGCTACCTGATCAACACCGCGGGCAACGGAGCCGCGGACATCTCGCATATGGCGGGCGCCGAGGAGTTCCATATGGTCTGGCGTCAGGGCAACATCGTGGTGCTGGCCAAGGAGCCGCGCACGCTCATGCCGCTCTACCCTGTTCCCACGCCAGTGTCCAAGGGCGTTATCGTGACGGGCACCGTGCACGGCAACACCGTGATCACCGCGACGGCTGCCGTGCGCGAGCCGGGCGACACGCAGACCTACGCAAGCGATGTGAACGCGCTGCTGACGGGAGCACGCAAGCTGGTGCCCGATCTGGACACGCGTCGCGTGGTACGCGCGTTTGCCGGCGGGCGTCCGGTCATAAAGGGAACGAACGACTTTTTTATTGGACAGTCGGACGTGGTGCCGGGGCTGTTCCAGGCGGCGGGCATTCAGTCACCAGGCGTGGCGAGCGCGCCGGCCATTGCCGAGCGCATGGAGCACGTGATGCGCGAGGCGGGCGTTGCTTTGCGCGAACGGGCCGATTGGGATCCGATTCGCCGCGCGCCGGACGACTTCGACCGTGCGCCGCTTGCACGCAAGGAGGAGCTCATTGAGTCCGACCCTGCATGGGGGCAGATCGTCTGCCGCTGCGAGACAGTGCCCGAGGCCGAAATCGTGGCCGCGATTCGATGCCGCCCGGGTGCGGTTTCGGTCGAGGGCGTCAAACGCCGCTGCCGCGCGGGCATGGGCCGCTGCCAGAGCGGCTTTTGCCAGAGCCGCGTGGTGGCAATCCTTGCCCGAGAGCTGGGGTGTGATCCCAGCGAGGTGCTGCTGGAGGATGCCGGATCTTGGCTGGTTGAGGGACCACTGAAGGGGGTGCGCTAAGATGGCGACGAATCTGAATATGGTTGCTGGGCGAGATGCCGCGGTTGCAGCTTCGGGCGAGGCCGTGCCAACGCAGGCCTTCGACGTGGTCGTTATCGGCGGCGGGCCCGCCGGCATGGCGGCCGCGCTTTCGGCGCATAAGGCCGGCGCGCGCATGGCCATCGTGGAGCGCGAGCAGCACTTGGGCGGCATCCTGCGCCAGTGCATCCACCCCGGTTTTGGCCTTTCGCACTTCAAGCAGGAGCTCACCGGCCCCGAGTACGCGCAGCGCTTTATCGACCAGGTGCGCGCGACCAACATTGCGCTGTTCTTGGACAGCATGGTGCTTGGGATTGATTCGGGCGAGTCCACGGGAGCCACCGCAGTCCATACCGTCACGCTCATGAGCCGCGCCGGCATGCTGCGGCTCACCGGGCGCGCGGTCGTCCTTGCCATGGGTTGCCGCGAGCGCACCCGTAGCGAGATCAAGATTCCCGGCAGCCGACCTGCCGGCGTGTTTACAGCGGGCCTGGCGCAGCGATACATCAATATCGAGAACCTCAAGCCCGGCTCGCGTGCCGTCATTCTAGGCTCGGGCGACATCGGGCTCATCATGGCGCGCCGCTGCACGCTCGAGGGGATTTCGGTCGAGGGCGTGTACGAGCTCATGCCGTACGCCAACGGCCTGCGCCGCAACGTCAAGAACTGCCTGGATGACTTTGGCATTCCGCTACATCTGTCTACCACGGTCACGCGCGTGATTGGACACGATCGCGTGGAGGCCGTCGAAGTGAGCCAGGTCGACGAGCATCTGGCGCCCATTGCCGGGACGCAGCGCATCGTTCCGTGCGACACGCTGCTGCTTTCGGTGGGATTGATTCCCGAAAACGAGCTTTCGGTTGCCGCGGGCGTCGAGCTGGACCCACGTACGCGCGGCGCCGTGGTGGACCAGAGCCTGCAGACGGACGTGCCGGGCATCTTTGCCTGCGGCAACGTGCTGCACGTGCACGATCTAGCAGACAATGTCACGACCGAGTCCGAGCGTGCCGGTGCGGCTGCGGCGGCGTACGCGCTGGGCTGTGGTGCTGGGGCCGATGCGGGCGCTGCGGACGCGGGCAGCGAGCTCACGGTCTCCCCCGCCGGCATTGCGGGCTACGCGCTGCCGGGGCGCATTACGACCGTCGGGCTCACTAAACTTAACTTCCGCGTGCGCCGACCCGTCGACGCCGCCCGGGTGCGCATTCTGGCAGGCGACGAGGAGCTGTTTGCAGGCAAGGTCCGCCCGTTTAAACCGAGCGTCATGGAAAGCTTCCCGCTACCGGCAAAGGTGATTCAGCGCGCACTCAATATGGGCGTTAGCGAGATTGTCCTGTCCGTCGACTCCGCTGAGGAGGCGTAGAGTCATGAGCACAAACGCGATTGAAACGCTGCAGTTCAACTGCACCACCTGCCCATCCGAGTGCCTCCTGACCGTGGAGGTCGAGCGCAGCGCAGACGGCGCCGTGGCAGAGGTGCGCTCCGTAACCGGCAACAGCTGCCCGCGCGGTGATAAGTTTGCACATCAGGAGCTCACCTGCCCCATGCGCGTGCTTACCACGACCGTGGCCGTATCCGGCGGCGACGAGGCGCTGCTGCCCGTGCGCACGGCCGAAGCCACCCCGCTCGAACTCCACCCCCAGGCGATGGACCTCATCCGCGGCCTAGAGGTCAAAGCCCCCATCCGCATGAGCGATGTAGTCCTCCCCAACCTCCTAGATACCGGTACCGACCTCATCGCCAGCATGGACATCGACCCCGCCTAAGCAGTTAATTTGGGACGGGGCTCTTTTAGCTACCCCGCCATCCACCCCGCCCCTCCTCAATTGCGGTGAAATAGTTCCTGATTTCCGCCAAAACCCCGGCATCCAGGAACTATTCCACCGCAACTATCCTTGGAATCGATATTTAGCTTGTGTCTACTTTAGTGCCATTTCAAAACTATGCCGGATTACGGGGCTGATTCGGAGACCCCCATCCATACCGGCATTTTTTGATTTTTGACAAGCCGTCTACCTGCGGTTTTAATTTCGCGATTTTTCCCATGGTCAAGTAATACAGGTCCAGCCCCGTAATCCGCCATAGTTTTGAAACCAGCCCATTAGGGACGGGTCGCTTATGACTACTTTTACCTATCAGCTCGCATGTTTGAGGCAGCTAAAATAGCCCCGTCCCAAATTGACTACCCTGGCATTGGGGATACCATGGTGGCACCCTAGCGAAAGGACGATATATGGCACATGTCGATGGCCAGCGCGTGGCGCGCGTGCTCGATGCGCTCGAGGCTCAGCACCCCGGCGCGCAGCTGCTCGTGAATGACCCGTGGTCGATCTACTATCTGACCGGCTTTTATGCCGATATGTTCGAGCGTTTTTGCGGCGCGCTGCTCGCACGCGATGCCGAGCCGGTAATCTTGATTAACGCCCTGCATCAGCTGCCCGAGTACGACAATGCCCGCGTGGCCTACCACAACGACACCGACGTCGTAACCGACGCCATCGCTCGCGAGGTCAATCCATCCAAGCCCCTCGGCATCGACACCGTCATGCGCTCCGGCTTTTTGATGCCGCTCATAGAGCGCCACGCCGCCAGCGAGTTTTTCCTGGGTGACTTTGCCGTCACCGCCGCGCGCACCCACAAGGATGCCACCGAGCAGGAGCTCATGCGCGTGTCCTCGGCCGCCAACGACGCCGTGATGGCCGATGCCATCAAACTCGTCCACGAGGGCGTGACGGAACGCGAGATTGCCGACCAGATGCTGAATCTATATCGCAAGCACGACTGCGAGGGCTTTAGCTTTCCGCCCATCGTGAGCTTTGGCGCCAACGCCGGCGACCCGCATCACGAGCCCGACGGCACCGTACTCAAGCGCGGCGATGTGGTGCTGTTCGACATTGGCGGACGTCGCCGCAACTACTGCTCGGACATGACGCGCACGTTCTTTTGGGGCGAGCCGGACAAGGAGACGGCACACATCTGCGACATCGTGCGCCGCGCCAACGAGGCCGCCGAGGCGCTCATCGCACCGGGCGTGCGCATGTGCGACCTGGACCGTGCCGCGCGCGACGTGATTGAGGACGCTGGCTACGGCAAGTACTTCACGCATCGCCTGGGCCACTCGATCGGCCTGCAGGACCACGAGCCGGGCGACGTTTCGCTCGTCAACGAGCAGGTCGTAGAGCCGGGCATGACGTTCTCCATCGAGCCGGGCATCTACCTCCCCGGCCACACCGGTGTCCGCATCGAAGACCTGGTCCTGGTTACCGAGTCCGGCGTCGAGATCCTCAACGCCTACCCCCACGATCCAGTCCGCCTAGACTAACCTGGTCCCCAAGTCCCCAAACTAAGTTGCGATGGAATAGTTCCCCGATTGACCCACAGACGCATAATCCAGGAACTATTTCACCGCAGCTGCCATGGGGCCAAGTCGACCAATTTGACAGTCTAGAGATGCGCCACGAAAACGGCCTATCTACTACGTTTAACCCGCACGGGTCGACCACACCCGCGTTTTCTCAAAACTGGCAAGCCTTCTACCTGCGGTTTTGATTTTGCATTTTTCGGTCTGATCGGGGGTATCCGGTCGAACGTAGTAGATAGGCCCATTTCGTGGCGAGCACGCCAACTAACTACCCTGCGAAAGGGCTCTAGCGGAGCAAGCCTGCCACTTCGCCGGCTAGGGTGATGGTGCCGGCTGCTACGAAGGGTTCGCCAGCGGCATCGAGGGCCGCGAGGGCCTCGGGTACGTTCGGGTACACACCGGCAAGCTTATTGGTGTCCACCAAAGCGGCCAACTCCTCTGCCGGCAGGGCGCGATCAGAATCGGTCTGCGTTACGACTACACGCGGGAAGGCCGGGATCAGCACGTCGACGATACCCGCCACATCCTTGTCTGCCAGCGCGGCGCACAGCAGCGTGGGGCGATTCTCTACACACGGATCGATCTCGTCCAGCGCGCTCACAAAGTTATCGCAGCTCTGGGGGTTATGGCAGGCATCGATTAGCTTGAGCGGATCGCATCCCAACACATCAAAGCGACCTGGCGTGGGACAGCCCATAAGCGAAGCATCGAGCTTTTCATGGTCGAGCTCGCGGCCCAGATAACCCTCGCACAGCATAATCGCGCACGCAGCATTCTGCGGCTGATAGGCCGGCTTGACCATACTCGACGTATAAATCGCACGCGGCGTGGTGCAGCTGAACTCAACCGTATCGCCCACATGCGCCGGCACCTTGGTCGTGGCGTGGCTCACCACGAGCGGCACGACGCCGCACTCGCGGCAACGGGCATCCATCACGCGCTGAACGCTCGACTCGTGCGTGCCCTCGCCCAAAACAACCAGGCGTCCGGGCTTAATAACTGCAGCCTTCTCCCCCGCAATGGCCTCGAGCGTATCGCCCAGAATGCGAGTGTGATCGAGCCCGATGCCGGTGATGGCAACGGCAACGGGATCGGTCGCACTCGTGGCGTCCCAACGGCCGCCCATGCCAACCTCGAGCACAGCAACATCTACCGCGGCCTCGGCAAACACCACCAGTGCGGCAGCCGTCAGCAGGTCAAACGGCGTGATGGTATAGGCGCGCTCCCCCGCCGCCACACGACGGGCATTCACGCGATGCCCCGCCTCGACGGCGGCAGAAACGCCACGGGCAAAGGCCTCGTCGCTCACAACGCGCCCATCGACCTCCATGCGCTCGGGATAGCGCACCAACTGCGGAGACGTATACAGTGCGGTCTTTAACCCCTCACCATGAAGGATGGCAGCCGAAAAACGCGTGGTCGAAGTCTTGCCATTGGTACCGGCAACCTGAATACAATCGAAATACTCGTCCGGACGCCCCAGCTCATCAAGCATATCGACAACCGTCTCGAGCAGAGGACCAGCATCCCCAGAAATCCGCCCCGTATCAGCAGCCAGCCCAACAGCCTCATCAAACGAAAGCAAATCAAACTCAAAAGGAACGGTATACAAGCCGGAACGCTTAGGCATTTTTAGAACCGCCATTCATAGAAAAATAAAACAGTATAGGTTGAGGATAGTCAGCGAAAACGCCTCTGATGAGCCAAGGTGCCGTGAAACA
>CAJMNK010000062.1 GCA_905214905.1 uncultured bacterium
AAGCGGCTCGGGCGCAGACGCCTGCGCCCGCACGCCCGCCGGCTTCCCCGTCTCACCGGCGGGCACGACCTCGCCCGTCGTCTCCGCCGCGCGAACGGACGCACCTGCATTCGCGCCAGCGAACGGCGACACGACAATATCGGCCCGAGCGCGGTCGGACGCAATGTCAACCCCCTCAGGCGACTGTCCCGAAATCGGCATGTCGGAATAGAGCGCCACGCGCCCGCCCGAAAGCAGCCGCGCCGACACTCGCTTGATGGCCTCGGGATTCGAAACGGCGAGCCCCGCACAGCGCGCCCACGTATCCACCGCCCACACGCCGCGGACGTCGGTCGCCGTGGTGATGACGGGGATGGCCCCTGCCGCGCGTGCCACAGTTTGCGCAAGCTCGTTCGCACCGCCCAAATGCCCCGACAAAAGCGGGACAGCAAAGCGCCCCGCCTCGTCGATCACCACAACCGCGGAATCGTTTGCCTTCGAGGCGACATGCGGCGCGATCGCCCGCACGGCGATGCCCGCCGCGCCCACGAACAGGAGCGCGTCCGACGCTTCCCACGCGAGCGCCGTCCATGCGCGCAGGTCGGCCTTCCCCTCGCCGAACCCGCGCGAAACGGAAACGTCCCAGCCAGGGTCATCTTCACCTGTCTGCGCGCAATCGGAAAGCGCGCGTGCGGTGCGCTCCGCCAACGCATATCCCCTCTCAGTGAACGCTATGCAGGAAACCCTCATCTAGCGCACCACCATCGTCGAGAAGTAGCTGCCCCGATCGGGCACATCGTCGACCGAGCGGTACACGCGCTCGCCCGGAAGCCCACAGTCCTCTACGAGCTCGGCACCGTCGAAGGCGCCCTCCTCGCGAAGGATGCGCTTCGTGTCCGCAAGCGAGCGGCGCGCCTTCATGACCACCTTCGTCCCCGGCCAGCCGAATGCGCGGCGCACGTCGTCGTAGCCGCCGGGCACGATGTGCAGAGGCGACGACATCTCGGGCGTGAGGTCGCGCTCGAGCGCTGCGGCGACCGCGCAGAAGCTCGGCACGCCGGGAATGGCGCGCGCCTCGAACCCGCAGGCGCGCACGTCGGGCGCTATGCGCTGGAAGGTGGCGTAGATGCTCGGGTCCCCCAGGTTCAGCAGCGCGACGTCGCGGACCGCATCCAGATGCACGACAAGCTCGCGAACAAGCGAGGCATGCTCGGCCGTGCGGCGCTCGGCGTCGCGCGTCATCGAGAATCGCACGGGGATCACCGTCTTGCCTGTAAGGTCGACGGCGCCGCGCACGATGTCGAGCGCGACCATGGCCCCGTCCGCCGTCTGCGGTGCGGCGATGACCGGACACGATTCGATTGTGCGGACGGCCTTGATCGTGAGCAGCTCGGGGTCGCCAGGCCCCGTGCCCACCCCGTACAGCACGCCTTTACTCATACGTAGCCCCCAATTCCCCGATAACTGCATCGGCGCCCGACGTGCGGAAAAGCTCTCGGCGCTCGGCGTCGAACACGACCGCGGCGATGTCGCATGCGCCCGCCGCGCGGCGGCGCAACCTGTCATCGATTGCCGCAGCGAGCGAGGCGCGCGCAGCGTCCCCCACGCCGGCGGCCTCGATTACCTCGAGCGCCGCCGTGGTCGTGACCGACGACATGATCTCGCGCACGGTCTTCGCGCCAGCGCCGGCCAAGGCCGCGTGGGCGGCCAGAATCTCCGCGCGGCAGTCGGCGGTACGCGAATGGGTGTCCATGATGCCGCCCGCAACCTTCACCAGCTTGCCGATGTGTCCCACAAGAAGGACATTGGTAAATCCCTCGCGAACGCAGCAATCAATCGCATCGCCCACGAAGTTGGAGATGAAGACCACCGGCGCACCGTTTAGGTGGAAATGCCCCAAGATGAACTGCCCGCCGTAGTTGCCGGGCGTAAGCACGACTCCGCGTCGCCCCATAGCCGCATGCTGCCGGATCTCGAGCTCGATGCTGTCGCGCAAGGCAGCAAGGCTGCGCGGCTCGACGATGCCCGTCGTGCCCAGGATGGAAATGCCGTCCTCTATCCCCAGGTGCGGGTTGAAAGTCTTTTCGGCAAGGGCAACACCCTCGGGTACCGAAATCGTCACAGCAATATTTCCAGAAAAGCCGTGCGCGGCGCACACCTCGCGCACCGCCGAAGTGATCATCGCGCGCGGCGTCGCGTTGATGGCGGCCGCCCCCACCGGCTGCTCGAGCCCGGGCAACGTCACGCGCCCCACGCCCACGCCGCCATCGACGGAAACTTCCGATTCGCGCGCGGGCACGCCCTTGCTGCCCGCAGCGCCCGTGCCCGACCCCGCATGTTCCACGCGCGCGTACACGAGCACGCCGTCGGTCACATCGGCATCGTCGCCTGCGTCCTTTCGCACGGCGCACTGGGCGCACCCCTCGCCGATGCATGCGTCGACCACGTTCGCCTCGACGGGCAGCCCGCCGGGGGTGACGATCGACACGCGGCCGACGGGCTTTCGTGACAAGAGCATCTCGCAGGCCGCCTTCGCCGCGAGCGCGGCGCAGCTCCCCGTGGTGTAGCCGCAGCGCAGGCGGGTCGTCCCGGTATATATGTAGTGCTCGAAGGCCACGCTAGCTGCTCGCCTTCCGATACCCTGTGGCAAACGAAGGGTCGTAAAGCTTGCTGCGCTCGTACGACTCCGCTTGCGCGCCGTTGTGCGCAAGCCCGCCGCGAGCTCCGAGCACGCGGCCCACCACCACGAGCGCCGTGCGGTCGATGCCCTCTCGCGCGCCCGCATCGGCGAGCGTGCCCACTGTGCATCGCACCACGCGCTCCTCAGGCCAGGTCGCCTTGTACACGAGCGCCGCCGGCTCGTCGGAGCTGCGGCCCGCGGCCAAAAGCTCGGCGGAAAGCTCGGCGAGCATACCCGAGCTCAGGAAGATGACCATAGTCGAGCCGCTTTCCGCCATGGTGCGCATGCCCTCGCCCGCGGGCATGGGGGTGCGCCCGGAAAGCCGCGTGATCACGACCGACTGGCTGATTCCCGGCAGCGTGTATTCCTGGCGAAGCGCCGCCGCGGCACCGCAAAAGCTCGACACGCCGGGCACCACCTCGTAGTCCACGCCGCGCGCGTCGAGCGCGTCCATCTGCTCCTGGATGGCGCCGTACAGGCACGGGTCGCCCGTGTGCAGGCGCACCACTTCCTCGCCCCGCGCATCCGCCGCGCACATCACGTCGAGCACTTCCTCCAAGGTCATGTGCGCGCTGTCGTAGACGACGCAGGATTCCTTGCACTCGGCGAGCAGCTCGGGGTTCACAAGGCTCCCCGCCCAAACGACCACGTCGGCCGCGCGCAGAAGACGCGCCCCGCGCAGCGTGATAAGGTCGGCGGCGCCCGAACCTGCGCCAACGATATAAATCATCCGAGCCTTCCCTTCCCGTTTCTCATCGCAACCGTTTACGCCGACCTTCGCGCAGCAGGCAAGACACGGCGCCCGCAGCGGCAATCGGCGCAAATACGTAGGCAGGAGGCGCAATGCCGCCCGCCCTGGCTTTGACACGCCCACAAACGCCCACTATCATAGTGGTAGTTTCGGCAACGAGCATATGACAATCGAATAAAAGGAAATGACCGGCGCGGCGCCCACACAGCCCGCGCTGGCTTGCGGAGGGAACCAGGTGGGAATCCTGGGCAAGGGACATTACTGTGTAGGACGCGCGGGCGAACCGCCTCGCGCCCCAAGCCAGACTGCTTCGCCTTTTCCTCACGGCATCGCCGTGGCGTTATCTCCTTGTGAACCCCGAGGAGTGCGCTTCCCTTTCGAATGCAAGAAACAGGCGCGCTATCCCTTTGAGGACGAGCGCGCTTTTCTTTCGCTTGTGCCGATAAGCAACTGTCGCCGGGGGACCGGCAAACCGAGGAAAGGGAAAACCATGTCCGACCAGATGTCACGCCGCGGCTTCATGGGCGCCGCAGCAACCGGAGCCGTCGCGCTCGCCGGATTCGCGCTCGCGGGCTGCTCCAGCACCTCCGCGAGTCCCGAGAAATCGAGCGAAAAGGAGAAGGCCGTGAAGCCGGTCATTCTCGTCACGAGCTTCGGCACGAGCTACAACGACTCGCGCCACATCACCATCGGCGCCATCGAAGACGCTATCCGCGAGAAGTACTGGCAGGACTACGACATCCGCCGCGCCTTCACCGCGCAGATCATCATCGACAAACTGAAGAAGCGCGACGGCATCACGATCGACAACATGACCGAGGCGCTCGACCGCTGCGTGGAAGACGGCGTGAAGGAAATCGTCGTGCAGCCGACGCATCTCATGGCTGGCCTGGAATACGCCGACGTGAAAGACGAGCTCGACAAGTACGCCGACAAGTTCGACAAGATCTCGCTCGGCGACCCGCTGCTCACCTCCGACGACGACTACAAGAAGGTGGCCGCAGCCATTAAGGAGAACATGGCGTCCTTCGACGACGGCAAGACGGCGCTGTGCCTCATGGGCCACGGCACCGAAGCCGATTCCAACGCCGACTATGCTAAGATGCAGGAAGTGTTCAAGAACGAGGGCTTGACGCAGTTCTTCGTCGGCACCGTCGAGGCTGAACCGACCTGCGAGGATGTTATCGCCGCTGCGAGCGCCGCAGGGTACAAGAAGGCCGTGCTCGCGCCGTTCATGGTGGTCGCGGGCGACCACGCGAACAACGACATGGCAGACGAGACCGACCCCGACAGCTGGGCTGCGAAGTTCGTGGCCGCCGGCTTCGAAGTGACGTGCCTGCTCCAGGGTCTGGGACAGAACGCCGCGGTCGACGACATCTACGTCTCGCACGTGGACGACGCCATCGCCAAGCTGTAAACTCGCCGCGCACGGGGGCGCCGGTCGCGTCCCCGTGCAACGGGCATGCGCCTTCCCCGACCGACGGCGCATGCCCGTTGCATTCGCATCCCGCCCGCCCACCGCACGGCGCGGGCGGTAGAAGCGATTGAAAGGAACCCCTCCATGTTGAAGAAAACCCTCGTCTTCGCCCTGTCGGCGGCGCTTCTCGCGTTCTCGCTCGCCGGCTGCGCCGGAAATTCAAGCGACAGCGCAAAGGCAAGCAATACCGATTCCCAGGAAAAGACCGAGCAGGCGGCCGATGCGACCGAGGGCGCAAGCGCTGCCCCCATCACCGCCGACAAGGTGGCCGACGGCACCTATCCGATCACCGTAGATTCCAGCTCGAACATGTTCAGGATTGTGGACGCCCAGCTCATCGTGGAAAACGGCTCCATGCACTGCGTGATGACGCTTTCCGGCACGGGCTACGGCAAGCTCTTCATGGGCACGGGCGACGAGGCTGCCGCCGCGAGCGAGGCCGACTTCATCCCCTATGTGGAAAACGCGGAAGGCAAGTACACCTACGACGTGCCCGTTGATGCGCTCGACGAGGACACCGCCTGTGCCGCGTGGAGTATTAGAAAAGAGCAGTGGTACGACCGCACGCTTGTGTTCGAATCCGCCGGCGTCGATCTGCGCGCCGACGCACTGAAGTAACGCCATGCGGTTGATTCTCCCCAAGGGGGAAAACAGGAAGCGCCACAGCATCGCGGCGCGCGCGATCACCTGCGTTCTCGTCGCCCTGCTCGCGCTTCCCTTCGCGGGGTGCAGTGCGAGCCCGAACGCGACCGGTGGCACGGCGGGCTCTCAGGAATACACTGTGAATGTCTCGCTTTCCGGCGGGTCAGGGCGCGCAAGCATCGCCTCACCCACCACAATTGTGAAGGATGGCGACACCTACACCGCGACCATCACCTGGTCGAGTTCGAACTACGACAAGATGACCGTCGACGGCGTGGACTACGCACCCGTAAACGACGGCGGCAACTCCACGTTCGAGATACCCGTCACGCTCGACGAGGACATCGCCGTGTCGGCCGAGACCGTCGCCATGTCGACGCCGCACACCATCGACTACACGATCCACTTCGACTCATCCACCATGAAGGAGAAATCGGGCGAAGAAGCAAGCGGCGGCTCCCCTGCGGGAACGGCTTCAAGCGCCGCGGCCGACTTCCACAACGCCGATTTGGGCTGTGGCTGGGAGCCGACGGGGGCGCTTCAGCTTGAATACGCCGAGCACTTCACTGTCGACGAGTTCGAAGGCGGTCTGCGGCTTATCTGCGTTTCGAATGGAGAACGTTTCCTCGTGGTGCCGCAAGATGCGAAGGTACCTGATGGGTTGAGCTCCGACATCGCGGTCATAAGGCGCCCCGCCAACAAGGTGTACCTCGTGTCGTCGGCGACGATGTGCCTAGTCGACGCGCTCGATGCGAACGACAATATCATCATGTCGGGCACGAAGGCCGACGACTGCTCGGTCGTGGGCTTCAAAAGCGCACTCGAAAGTGGGGCGATCGCCTACGGCGGCAAGTACAGCGCGCCCGACTACGAGCGAATATCGGCCTCGGGCTGTACGCTCGCCATCGAGAACACCATGATCAACCACACGCCCGATGTGAAGGAAAAGCTGCAGAAGCTCGGGCTCGTCGTGCTCACCGAACAGTCGTCGAGCGAGCCCGAAGCACTCGGGCGCGTCGAGTGGATTAAGCTTTTCGGCGTCCTATTCGACAAGGAAGACGAGGCCGCGCACCTGTTCAACGAGCAGAAGGCCCGCGTCGAGCAAACGTCGGGGCTCGCGTCGTCAGGTAAAACCGTGGCGTATTTCTACATTAACTCGAACGGGGCCGCCGTCACGCGGCGGGCGGGCGACTACGTGGCGCAGATGATCGAGCTTGCAGGCGGCAGCTATGCGCTCGATGACGCGCAGACGGCGTCGACGTCAGGTTCGTCAGTAACGCTCGAAATGGAGCGCTTCTACGCGACGGCGAAGGATGCCGACATCATCGTCTACAACGGCACCATCGACGAGTCAGTTACCACCTTGAACGACTTCGTAGGCAAAAACGCGCTATTGTCGCAGTTCAAAGCCGTGAAGAACGGCAACGTCTGGGTCACAAGCGCCGACATGTACCAGCAGATGACTTCTACCGCCGACATTATCGACGAGCTGCACGGGGCGTTCACCGGCAATGACGCGAGCGACTTCCAATATCTGAGGAAGCTCGGTTAGCGCCATGAGAAGCCGGCTTTCCATGGCATACGACGAATCGGGGCGCGCCGCGCGGTGTCGCGTCGTGACGGCGCTGCTCGCTGTTGCCCTCATCGTGCTCGTCGGGGCCAACCTGTGCATCGGGAGCGTGCTCGTGCCCGCAGACCACATCCCCGGCATCCTTTCGGGCGGCGCGGCCAATTCCATGGAAAGCCAGGTCATCTGGGAGATTCGCCTGCCGCGCGTGCTTTCAGCCGTGCTTCTCGGCGGGGCACTTTCGCTTTCCGGGTTCCTGCTGCAGACGTTTTTCAACAACCCCATCGCCGACCCGTTCATCTTGGGCGTCTCCTCGGGCGCAAAGTTCGTCGTCGCGCTTACGATGATCGTACTTCTAGGCGCGAACCAGGCCATGTCCTCGCCGGCCATGGTGGCCGCAGCGTTTCTGGGCTCGCTTATCACCATCGGCTTCGTGCTCCTCATCGCACGGCGCATAAGTTCCATGGCCATGCTCATCGTGGCGGGCGTCATGGTGGGATACATCTGCTCGGCGGCGACGAACTTCCTCATCGCCTTCGCCGACGACCAGTCCATCGTGAACCTGCACAACTGGTCTTTGGGTAGCTTCTCGGGTTCGAGCTGGGACGACATCGCGGTCATCGCGGTCGTGGTGGTCACCGTGAGCGCATGCGTATTCGCGATATCGAAGCCCCTTTCCGCCTTCCAGCTGGGAGAAGCCTACGCGAAAAGCGTCGGCGTGAACGTCGAACGCTTCCGCGTGGTGCTCGTCCTTCTAGCGAGCATGCTCTCCGCCTGCGTGACCGCGTTCGCTGGTCCGGTGTCGTTCGTAGGCATCGCGGTTCCGCATCTCGTGAAGTCGGCGCTAAAGTCGTCGAAGCCCATCCGCGTGATTCCTGCGTGCTTCTTGGGAGGCGCCATCTTCTGCGCGGGCTGCGATTTGATCGCGCGCACGCTGTTCTCTCCCGTCGAGCTTTCCATCAGCGCCGTCACCGCCATCTTCGGCGCTCCGGTGGTTATCGCGCTCATGTTGAAGAAGCGGGTGAGGTAGATGGGGGAATTCGTGCCGCGGCCCAAAACGCTCGGAGGGGACATTCCATGCTTAGACAGTCCTGAGCTCGCACGAAAGCGCCAGAAGGCACTTTCGGCTCGTGCGGAACTGCGCGCGGAACGCCTCCTCCGAGCGGAGCCGAACCTCGAAACTACGGTCGAAACGCAGGCTGACGGAGCGCCGCTTTTCCACATAAGCGACCTGTCGGCGGGCTACGACAAGAAGGTCGTAGTCGAAGGCGTCGATCTGGAGGTTCGCGCGGGCGACGTCGTGGCGCTCATCGGGCCGAACGGCTCGGGCAAGTCGACCATCTTGAAAACCATCACACGCCATCTGGCACCGATTGCCGGCGCGGTCGAGCTCGACGGGCGGGAGGTTTCCCGATGGAAGACGGCGGAGTTTGCAAGGAACCTTGCCGTTATGCTGACAGATCGCCCCCGGACCGAGCTCCTCACCTGCCGCGATGTCGTAGAGGCGGGAAGGCACCCCTACACCGGGCGAATGGGCACACTCTCGCCCGACGACCAAAGTCGGGTCGACGAGGCCATGAAAACCGCACATGTGGAAGAGCTCGCCGAGCGCGACTTTATGCAGATAAGCGACGGGCAACGCCAGCGCGTCATGCTCGCACGCGCCATCGCGCAGGATCCGCGTGTGCTCGTGCTCGACGAGCCCACGTCGTATCTCGATATCCGCTACCAGATCGACCTGCTGCGAATACTTCGCCACCTTGCGAAATCGCGGAATGTGGCTGTCATCATGTCCATCCACGAACTCGAGCTCGCGCAGAAAAGCGCCGACAAGGTGATTTGCGTGAAGGACGGCCGGGTCTTCCGCGCCGGCGCACCCGAGGACATATTCACGCGCGAGACGATTGGCGAGCTCTACGGCCTTCAACATGGCACCTTCAACGAGCGCTTCGGCAGCGTGGAAATTGGACGCCCGCACGGCGATGCGCACACGTTCGTCATCGCCGGCGCAGGTACGGGGTCGGCTGTGTTTCGCCAGCTCATCCGGCAGGGCAAGGCGTTCTACACGGGCGTTCTGCACGAAGGGGACATCGACTGCGAGCTCGCGCGCGACCTGGCGGCGGAATGCGTGGCCGAGCGCGCCTTCGAGCCGATCGGGGATAGAACCATGGCCCGCGCCAAAGAGCTCCTCGTCCACTGCGCGCGCCTTATCGTGTGTCCCGCCGCCTTCGGCACCATAAACGCCCGCAACGCAGAGCTCGTCGAGTTCGCACGCTCGCACGGTATCGAGGTCATGCGAGCGTGCGAAGGCGCATCGGAGGATTCCCAATTGGGGTGGAAAGGATAAACTGGACTTTCTTTTAAGGATCCTCAGGCTACAGCTCCTACGCCGGCGAGGTCTACAAGGCGCCGGAGAACCTCGTAAACAGGAATTTCCACGCCGACGAGCCCAACCTGCTGTGGCTCACCGACATCACCGAGTTCAGGCTCCCGGGCGGCGAGAAGGTCTACCTGAGCCCGGTCATCGACTGCTTCGGCGGGATGCTCGTCGCCTGGTCGATCGGGCTGCACCCCGACAAGCGCCTCGCGAATTCGAGCCTGCGCCTAATCCAAGCGAGATTCCAGACTCGACAGGCCATTGAGAGTCAGGTCGTTGGCGACCTCCGAGACGCGCTCGATAGGAACCGAGCCGTCAGACAGCGCCCATGTGCGATAGATTCCGATAATACCCGACAGCAAAAACGCCAGATAGTAGTCGAACATCTCGTCCTTGAGACCGTGGGGCAGCAGATCGCGCTCGGCAATCTCGTGCTCGAGCGGCGCACGAAGACGAGCCATAAAATCATCGAGCGGAATGTTCTCGATCAGCTGACGATTGAGCACCAGGTTGTTGCACAGCGCCTCGTTAACGGTTTTAAAGAAGGTCGCCGCCGCGCCCAGGGCGCGCTCGTTGGTGTCACCGTCCATGGAAGCAAGCGTTTTCTCGACCGAGTCGACAATCATCTCCACCACATCGACGGCAATGGCATCGAGCAAGCCATCAACCGTACCAAAGTGCACGTAGAAGGTTTTACGGTCGACATTGGCCTCGCGCGCGATGGCACTCACCGTAATGTCTGCCAGCGGCTTTTCCATGAGCAAGCGCTCAAAAGCGGAAAGGATGGCATTGCGGCTGCGAACGATACGGCGATCAATACGCGGTTTACTGGTGGCCATGGGTGTGTCCCTTCGATATGCGAGCATTCATCAACAGATGAGAGATAATCTACGTAAGAGGATTATCCCCCATACAGCTCAAATATGCCCCGCATCATGAAGAACGCACGACTGCCCTACCGCGACTTAGGGTGCTTCTTCTTATTGAGCGCCGACGGAGATACGCGGATACCGTCGCCCGTCTGGCGCACATAGGCTTTATGAGCCGGCTTAGCGGTCCCAGAAGCCTTCTGAGCGTGCTTCCTGGGATCAACGGTAACAGCATTCGTGGGGTGCGGCTTAGTGGGCGCAGAGGGCGTCTGAGGCTCGCGGCCGAGCTTGCGCATCACGCGATCCCAGCGCGCATGGATGCTCTCGTTGTGGGCGCTCTTAAGGCCCAGCAGGGGCGCAGCCAAAATGGTCGGCGCGATAAACGTAATGAGACGCCACAGCAGATAGCCGGCGGTCGAAGCCGACCCAAAGAAATGACCCAAGAACAAAGCAAAGCCGCCCTCAGCGCCACCAGTTCCACCGGGCAAGGGAACCGCAGAGCTCAGCAGCTGGACAAAGGCGCTCGCGGCCATGACCGAGAAAAAGTCGACCTCGTGGTGGCCAAAGGCGAGCATCAGAAAATACGGCACCAGATAGAAAAACGCGAGCTGCAGCATGGTGATAAACACGGTGAGCAGCATGGAAGAAAAATGTCCGGCCGAAAGCTTGAACTTCTCGGAGAAGGAGTAGATCTCGCCATCGACAAACGAGCGCCATCCATCGATCTTAGTGGCCGAGACACCTATGCGCTCGAGCCAATTGATGATGCAATGGGCGACGCGCGTGACGGTCTTAGGCATGAGCGCGACGGCGAAGATGCCGAGCAGGATGCAGCAGTGACCGCCAAAACTAAAGACGCACAGCAGCGTCATGTCGCCATAGCGCTCGGCAAAAAACGGCATGCGAGCAAGCAATAGGATAGCGCCCCAGGCAACGAGGCCAAACTGATACACAATAAATCGGGTGAACTGCGTGGCACCCGCTTCGCCCACGTTTTGGCCCGCTTTGGTCAGGCGGTAGATCTGGGCAGGCGTAGAGCCCATCATCATGGGCGTCAGGTTACCAAAGAAGATGCCACTCGCCTCGACCGAGATCAGGTCGCGAATGCCGACGGGTGAATTGGGGTCGAGCCAGACGGCGATCGCATAGGCCACAATGCCAAAGAACAGATACATAAACATGCAAAGACACGCGACAACGAGCCAGGGCGCCTGGACGCTCGACATAGCAGCCCAGAACTGCCCCATCTGCCCGGTTACCACCAGATAGACGATATAACCCACCAGCACAACGCCGATAAAGATTGCGCCGCGGCGTGCGCTCTTATTGTCATCGCCGCCCGAGGCCTCAACCTCGACCTGGGGCTTGGACGTATGCTGAGAGGACTCCGTCATGAGACTCCTTCTAACAGTCAAAATATCTTGGTTATTGTACCCGCAAGGGCCATAAGCAGAACGCAAAGCTCTTGTTCAAACGGGAATGACAGACAGTTGTTTGATAATAAAAAACCCGGCCTTCCGTGGAAAGACCGGGTATCAGATGCGTGGTAGCCCGTACCAGATTCGAACTGGTGATCTCCGCCTTGAGAGGGCGGCGTCCTAAACCGCTAGACGAACGGGCCA
>CAJMNK010000063.1 GCA_905214905.1 uncultured bacterium
GGCGAGCGTTGCCAAGCAGATCCTGGACGAGCTCATCGAGGCCAACAAGGATTTCTGGCCCGAGCTTAAGTAAGGACTGCTGTCTCGAACTCTCACACATCTCTGCTTCATTTGCGCCGCCGCGGTGTCCGGATTCGCCCGGATGCTGCGGCGGCGCTATACTTATGCAGTTTGAAGTACCTGTACCAAAAGGAGCTGTCGTGTCCCTTTCCATCGGTATCGTGGGCCTGCCCAACGTGGGCAAGTCGACGCTGTTCACCGCGCTTACCAAAAAGACCGGCCTTGCCGCCAACTACCCGTTCGCCACGATCGACCCCAACGTGGGCATCGTCGATGTGCCCGATAGCCGCCTGCAAAAGCTCGCCGACATCGTCAACCCGGGCCGCATTGTGCCGGCTACGGTCGAGTTTGTCGACATCGCAGGTCTGGTGAAGGGTGCCAACGAGGGCGAGGGCCTGGGCAACCAGTTCTTGGCAAACATCCGCGAGACCGATGCCATCTGCGAGGTCGTGCGCTACTTTAAGGACCCCAATGTCATGCGTGAGGTGGGCCGCACAGGCGAGTTCGTCGATCCCGCCGGCGATGCCGACACCATCATGACCGAGCTCATCCTGGCCGACATGGGCACGCTCGAGAAGCAGCTGCCCAAGCTCGAGAAGGAGGCCAAGCGCGACAAGGAGCTCATGCCCAAGTTCGAGGTGGCCAAGCGCCTGCTTGCCTGGCTCAACGAGGGCAAGCGCGCCGCGTCCATGGAGATGACCGACGAGGAGCGCGCCGCTGCCAAGGGCCTGTTCCTGCTCACCATGAAGCCCATCCTGTATGTGGCCAACGTAGACGAGGATATGCTCAACGACGACCTGGCGCCCATCGATGGCGTCAAGCCACTGCCGATCTGCGCCAAGATCGAGGCCGAGCTTTCCGAGCTCGATCCCGAGGACGCCGCCGACTACCTGGAAAGCCTGGGCCTGGAGCAGCCCGGCCTGGACGTGCTCGCTCAGGCTGCCTACAAGCTGCTCGGCCTGCAGTCGTTCTTTACGGCCGGCGAGATGGAGGTCAAGGCCTGGACGGTGCGCCAGGGTGCGACCGCCCCGCAGGCCGCCGGCGTCATCCACACCGACTTTGAGCGCGGCTTTATCAAGGCCGAGGTCATTGGCTATGATGACTACATCGAGCTCGGTGGTGAGCAGGGCGCCAAGGCCGCCGGCAAGCTGCGCATCGAGGGCAAGGACTATGTCATGGCCGATGGCGACGTCGTGCACTTCCGCTTTAACGTGTAAGGACGACGCGCATGTTCAAATATGGCAAAAAAGCCGGCTACATGGGCATCGCGCTGCTGGTGCTTGCGGTGCTTCCGCTGGTGATAGCGGCGTTTGTGATCCCCAACATTGGCCCCGAGGTGGCAACGAAGTTTAATGCCGCCGGCGAGGTGACGCGCTGGGGCAAGAGCTACGAGCTGCTGGCGCTTCCGGTGCTCAACCTGCTGCTGAGCGTGGCGACGTACTTTACGGCGGGACGCCAGGCCAAGAACAATGATGACTCCGCCGCCATGGCGCGCATCGTATGCGAGCGCTACCTGCGCAACGGTTGCATCACGGGTGTGTTCCTCAACGTGATCAACGTTTACTTTATGTACTCGGCGATTACCGGAACGGGCTTTGGCTTTGGTTTCTAGCTTGTCCTTTTAGGCAACGAGCCTGCATGCATATTCAATGGCTGCTGCGAGGCCGCCGCTCGATCGTGGTTGAAAGACTACATCGGCGGCGGCCTCGTTTTCGTATCCGGCGCCGCGAAGGGTGAGTGCTATGCCGGCTTCTAAAAGGAGCGGCAGGCCGCGTTGGCTGGTTGCGATTACGGCAGCCTGATTGAGCGAGCAGCTGTGCGCTTGGCATTGGATAGCAAGTTCTCCTTTCTCCGGGCAAGGGACCAGAACGGCGACGACGCGACTTGATAGCAATGCAAATGCTGTGCGCTCATCGGGCGAAAGGCATTCTGCTTCAACGACGACGAGCTTGGGCGGTGCGCTGTTTGTGCGAAGCGTGGCTCGGTACATGCGGACCGAAGAACCCGACATAGAAAACTCCTGTGTATTCGGCAAAACGTAAACTATAGTTTACGTTTATGTTCGGCTCCATTTCAAACTCGGCTGCATGGACGAACGTGCGAAACAGATTCTTGGCAGGCGGGTCGAAGAGACACGCAGGGACCTTGGTATCTCCAAGGTTGATTTTTGTGTGGCGACAGGAATCAGCCGACCCTACCTCGACCGAATCGAAGATGGGGCGGCAAATTTCACGCTCAAGGTTCTATTTAAGATCGCGCCCGCACTCGGCATGACGGTGTCAGAGCTTCTCGAGGGTATCGAATAGGGCGTTCCCCCGCTGTATTTGACGCTCTTTGGGCGGGTCCCCCTGGTTGCGATGTGCAAAATCGCGAGTATTCAGCACCAGTTTGGCCGTAGATGGTAGCTCGAGCGGCTGGCTTTGCCTTTTTGGCAGTAGTTAATCCACATACTAAATAAAAATGAGGGATAAATATTTACTAGACGGAACCCTCGTCCTAAAAGTTCGTCTAACAATCGGCCGATTCTATGCCTCCAGAGGAGAAATTGCAGAATACTCCGATTTTTGCACGGCCCGAGGGGGCCCACCTGTCGTTTAAGGTTGCGATAAGTGGAGCTGCCTTAGAGATCACGCCATCGGGATACGGTCGTGGTTAACTTGGCTGTAGAACAGGCGCTGGATTTCGGCGGCATCGCGTGACTGGCCGAGTGCCCACATGGTCTTGGCCACAAGCGTCTCGGTGGTCATGTCGTCGCCGCGCAGAATGCCCGGATGATCGGCGTAAGCACGGCCGACCTCATAAACGCCCAGATCGAGGCCCTCTTCGGGGACCTGCGTGGTCATAACGACGGTGCGGCCCGAATCGACCCAGCGGAAAATCGCCTCCTGGAATGACTCGCCGGACTCGCCAAACTCGGGAATACCGCCAATGCCAAAGGTCTCAAGAATTACAGCATCGTAGCTATCGGCTAGGGCGTCCAGGATACCCGGGTTCACGCCGGGCGTAAGCTTAAGGACAAACACGCGCGGGTCGATGCTGTTGTAGAAACGCACCGGGTTTTCGCCCTGATGAGTGCCGTGGAGCCCGTTGCGCACGATGCGGTCGTTGCGGATGTAGGCAATGGGCGGATAGTTGACGCTAATGAACGCGTTAAAGCTCATGGTGCGCTGCTTGCGGGCGCGCGTGCCGGCAATGGCGACGCCACCAAACACAATCGACACATCGTGCGAGTGCTCGTCGAGCGCATAGAGCAGGCTCTGGTACAGATTGAGCTTGGCGTCGGTAAAGGGGTTGCCCATGGGCTTTTGCGAGCCGGTGAGTACGATGGGCTTGGGGCTGTCCTGAATCAGATAGGAAAGTGCTGCCGCGGTATAGCTCATGGTGTCGGTGCCGTGCAGAATCACGAAGCCGTCGTGGTCGGCATAGCCTTCGACGATGACGTCGCGGATACGCATCCAGTCACTGGGACGCATATTGGTACTGTCGATGTTCATGGGCTGCACGACGTCGAGCTCGCAGAGGCCTGAGATCTCGGGGACGCTCTGGGCGAGCTCCTCACCGGTCAGGGCGGGGGAGAGGCCGTTGCCGTCCTCGGTCGATGCGATGGTGCCGCCCGTGGCGATGAGAAGGATGCGCTTCATGCTGGTATTCCTATCGTATTTGCCGCCGCAGAGGCGGAGTCGTTCGGCAGTATTGTGGCACAGGGCGTCCAATGTTCAAACGTATTACATCATCCGTAACGTTTGGTAACACTTCAATTGCCGTCAAATAGGGGCCCTGGTCGTGCGTTTGCCGTGCGCTGATGGCTGCGAGGGACGAGAAACCCCATATAACGTGTACACTATGGAGGTTATTTTCGTTCATTCACGCGGGTGGGCACCGGCTCCCCGCCAACAAGAGGGGATACCATGGATCAAAAGGCTTCCGCAAAGGTCCTCGTACTCGACTTTGGTGCGCAGTACGGTCAGCTCATTGCCCGTCGCGTCCGCGACCTCAACGTGTATTCCGAGATTGTTCCCTGCGACATATCGGCCGATGAGATTCGCGAGATGAACGCCTCTGCGCTCATCCTTTCCGGCGGTCCGGCCTCCGTGTACGCCGAGGACGCTCCGTCCATCGACCCCGCCATCTTTGACCTGGGCCTTCCCGTCCTGGGCTTTTGCTACGGCCATCAGATTACGGCCGTGACGCTCGGCGGCAAGGTCGGCCACTCCGAGGTGGGCGAGTACGGCCGCGCTACCATCACACGCACGGCTGGCGCCAAGCTCTTTAACTCCACGCCCATGGAGCAGACCGTGTGGATGAGCCACCGCGATGCCGTCTCCGAGGTGCCCGAGGGCTTTACCGTTACCGCCAGCACCGACGTGTGCCCGGTTGCCGCCATGGAGTGCGTCGAGCGCAAGATTTTCACCACGCAGTTCCACCCCGAGGTCAAGCACTCCGAGTACGGTCAGCAGCTGCTGAGCAACTTCCTGTTTGAGATCTGCGGCTTGGAGCCCAACTGGAGCATGGACAACCTGGTCGAGACCATGACGGCCGAGTTCCGCGAGAAGGTCGGTGACGACCGCGTGATTCTGGCCCTGTCCGGCGGCGTCGACTCCTCCGTCGTGGCTGCGCTGGGCGCCCGCGCCGTGGGCAAGCAGATGACCTGCGTGTTCATCAACCACGGTCTGCTGCGCAAGGGTGAGCCCGAGCAGGTGGAGGAGGTCTTCACCAAGCAGTTTGACGTCGACTTTATCCACGTCCACGCCGAGGACCGCTATGCCGAGCTTCTGGCCGGTGTGACCGAGCCCGAGGAGAAGCGTCGCATCATCGGTACGCAGTTCTGGAAAGAGTTCTTCGCCGTGGCGCAGCAGCTCGAGACCGACGGCAAGCCGGTCAAGTATCTGGCTCAGGGCACCATCTACCCCGACATCATCGAGTCTGGCGCTCGCAAGACGGGCGGCAAGACGGCCACCATCAAGAGCCATCACAACCTGATCCCGTTCCCCGAAGGCGTGCACTTCGACCTCATTGAGCCGCTCGACCACTTCTTTAAGGACGAGGTCCGCGCGCTTGGTCTGGCGCTGGGCCTGCCGGGTCACATCGTGTTCCGTCAGCCTTTCCCGGGCCCGGGTCTGGCCATCCGCATTATCGGCGCGGTCGACAAGGAGAAGCTCGAGATTCTCAAGAACGCCGACGCTATCGTGCGCGAGGAGCTCGACGCCTACAACCAGCGTCTGTTTGAGCAGACCGGCGAGCGCAACTCCGAGCACAGCTGCTGGCAGTACTTTGCGGTCCTGCCCGACATTAAGTCCGTCGGCGTTATGGGCGACGAGCGCACCTATCAGCGCCCGATCATCCTGCGTGCCGTCGAGTCCAGCGATGCCATGACCGCCGACTGGGCCAAGCTGCCCTACGACGTGCTGGCCCGCATCTCCGGCCGCATCGTGGCCGAGGTTCCCGGCGCAAACCGCGTGTGCTACGACATCACGTCCAAGCCGCCCGCGACCATCGAGTGGGAATAACGTACATACGTTCGGTTATTTTATAGTACCAGGTAGCATGTGCAGTTTCAATTGAAGCTGCACATGCTACTGCATATGGGTCAATGTCGGCATCAACGCCCGCGATGCTTCTGATTGCGCCTCAGCGTTCGTCGCCCGAAACGCTCCTCCACCTCTTCCGCGCGGCATCGTGCCTTCCCTCCTCGGCGCGCTTCGCCAACCCAACACAAAATTGGCCATCGTAATATAGAGTCAGGGTTGACGATAAGCTGATCTGCATGGTTGATTCCCCCTTTATGTAGACGACCATGCAGACAAGGGGTAACCGAGGAGACGGGTTGCTGATGCAAACTCCTGCATGCCCGCCACTACCTGACGGAGACCGTGTTTTGTTTCCAGTGGCCGCGCTGAAGGACGCCGGAATCATCCAGAGCATGTCCAAGAAGATCGATACTCTCAGCACCAGAACATGACCGTGCTAAATGAAGATTTTTTCGACTTTTACAGGAAGAATGAGTCTTCGCAGTTTGATCTCATAATTGGCAATCCTCCGTACATTAGGTATCAGTATCGCGAAAGCGCCCAGCGCTCTCCCTATCCTCGATATTGACCTCGCACAACATGAAAGCAAACAAGCTGGTCAAACAAGCTAGTTAATGCTTGGGTTGGATTTGTAGTCGCTTGTACCGATATGTTTCGTAATGATGGAACTCTGGCTTTTGTTATGGGGTTGTTTTGGACTGTGTTGATTCCGAAATCCTTGTTAATCGACTTGGGCTAACACCCGAAATGTGCAATCCTGCCGACGAGTTTGGAAAACACCCCAGAAAAGGCGTCTACTCTGAGCAGAATAGTCTCCTTATCCAATAAGTATCGAAAAGACTCACAGAGGCAAAGATGGCAATATCAGCACCAAAATCAAATGACACGAATCTTTCCGATTTGCTGTTCAGCATACATAAGGGAGAGACACAGCTTCCCGACTTCCAACGCAAATGGACCTGGGACGATAATCGAATTAGAAGCTTGCTCGCAAGCCTTTCGCAAGGTTATCCAATGGGCGCATTGATGCAACTTGAATATGGTGGCTCGGAGGTTAAATTCAAATATCGCACCATCGAAGGAGCTCCTTCCTCAGAAGCAACACCTCGTTATTTAGTTATGGACGGTCAGCAGCGGTTGACTTCGATGTATCGATCCCTGTACGGGAAGGATGCAGTTGCTACAACCAACGACAAACGCGTCGCCATCTCACGTCTCTATTATCTGGACATGAACGCTTGCCTTGATCCGGAAGCTGATAGGTATGACGCCATTGTTTCCGTTCCCGAGGACAGGAGAATTAAGGAGAATTTCGATCGAGACGTCAAGCTCGACTTATCTACCCGTGAACTCGAATATGAACATGAGATGTACCCTGCAAACATCCTTTTTGACTCCAGCGCTGCAACGCAATGGCTTCTTGGATACATGGCTTTTCATCAATCATCTCCGGATGCTATTGCCAAGTTCAACAAGTTCCAGCAAGATGTCATCGAGACAATCACCTCATATAGACTTCCTGTAATAACCATGGATAAAAGCACGCCGCGCGAGGCTGTTTGCAAGGTATTCGAGAACGTCAATACCGGAGGCGTATCCCTCACCGTATTCGAGCTCGTTACTGCCACTTTTGCCACATACGAGTTTGACCTCCGGGGCGATTGGGAAGCCAATAAGCGCCGAATCCATGCGCTCGACAAGGACATTCGCACCGACGTTACGGAAAGCGTGGACGAAACCGCGTTCCTGACCACAGTGACACTGTTCACGAACTACAAGCGCAAACGCGATGGTTTGAGTGGAGCCGTTAGCTGCAAAAAGAAAGACGTGCTGGACCTGCGATTCGAGGATTATCAGGCAAACAAGGAAGTCGTCATCGAGGGCTATGAGCTTGCTCGCGAGTTTTTGCTATCGCAGTCCGTATTTAGGAAGCGCGATCTTCCATACACAACCCAGATCATTCCATTGGCTGCAATTGCAGGCTACGTGGGCTCCAAGCTGTTCAAAGACCCTAAGAGTCAGAAAATTGTTGCGCGCTGGTTCTGGTGCGGAATCTTCGGTGAGATGTATGGCGGCTCGAACGAAACTCGCTACTGCTATGACATCGAGGATGTAGTCGCTGAAATTGAAGGCGCTGAATCCGAGATGCGCACCGTGAACAATGCCCACTTCCAATCCACCCGACTTTTGGGACTCCAGTCGAGGCAATCGGCAGCATATAAGGGAATCATGGCTCTTCTCTATAAGGGTAAGGGTCTAGATTTCATGCGTGGTATATCCATCGATATCGTGAACAGCATGGAAACGGCTCCTGATATCCATCACATCTTTCCGCAAAGTTACTGCGAAAAGATGGGGTACGACAGGCAGAAATGGAATTCTGTCATTAATAAGACGCCCCTACTTCCTGAATCGAATAGAGAAATCGGAGGTGCGGCTCCTAGCGTCTATTCAGCGAAAATCCTCAAGAAGGCTGATATCGAACAGGATGAGCTTCGTAATCGAATCGAGTCGAACCTCATCGCATGGGACGCCTTTATTGTGGATGATTTCGACGCTTATTTCAAAGCTCGTGCTATTGCCTTGCTTGATGCGATTGAGCTTGCTATGGGCAAATCTATCTCCGACAGAAGCACAGAGGAAACGATAAAGAGATTTGGTTGTTCGCTGGAATAACAAGTTATTAGAGTTTGTATTATTCACGGAAAGAAGGCTTGATGACCGATTTCGAAGCTTTGCAGCAGTTATGTAACACAGCCGATCAGTTGTCCAATAGGTATACCAGCGCCAGCTCGCCTGACTTCAAAGCATGGAAGACGAAAGCCGACAGGCTTTTGATAAGGCGATTCGGCGAAGACAGCTACGAATTCAAGAGCTTTAATAAAATCAGTTATTCTCTGTCTCTCTTCACTATCAGCACACCTGACTCAGCGTTCGTTGAAGCTTGCACAAGCGGCCTGCGAAAGGCGAAGGCCGTACTTGAAACATACCTTGATGAATTTTCGGACCAGGAGGAGTCTGCATCGATAACAAACATAGGTGACTTCTCGAAAGTATTCATTGTTCATGGTCATGACGGAGAACTTCGAGAGAGAGTTGCAAGAATCATCGAAAGGCAGGGCTTGAAAGCGGTAATTCTAAACGAGCAATCAAACCACGGTCAGACAATCATTGAGAAATTAGAGACAGAAGGAAACGCCGCTGGTGCCGTATGTCTCTTTACCGCAGACGATGAGGGAAAATCACGTGTTGAACAATTAGCAAGGCCCAGGGCACGACAGAATGTCGTCTTTGAAGCAGGATACTTTATCGGTCGGCTGGGCCGAGAGAACGTCACCATCCTCGTAGATAAAGGAATCGAAATCCCCTCCGATCTTCAAGGCGTCGTATATACCGGAACAGATAATTGGGAATTCAGACTCCTGAAAGAGTTGAGATCGATGGGATACTCCATTGATCTCAACAAGATGGACTTCTAACTAATCCAGTAAGCCATTCTTCGCGCGATAAACTTTCGCTTCATAATGCGTTCGCCGTTTGATCCAGGAGCAAATCGTGACCCACCGTGGCCCACGAAACCGCCCTGCCCCGCCCCGAAATCTGTGACCCAAATGTGACCCCATGGACTCGCGACCATTTTTGAGACTGGATGCAAATGGGACAAACTGCAACAAACTGGAGGCAGTTTTTTAACCATCGAGTGGGCGTGAGCGATATTCGTTGATTTCAAGCCCTCGACCTGCGACAACAGGTCGGGGTTTCTTATTTTGCAACCTCTGCGCAACCTTTGCGGTTTCGCGCCCCGTGAACAGGGGACGTAGCACTGTTCACGTCTGGGCCGATGTCGGCACCGATCATTGCTCGCGCTGCTTCTGCTTGCGCTTCAGCTTCCGCTGCTCGAAGCACGTCGCCCGGAGTTCCTCGCCGGAGGAGAGATGGCCGTTCCCTATGAGACTGCGGAACCACCTATATCCGCTTGCTGCGGGCTTGCTTGAGCCAGTTCCTCTTGAAAGAGCCTATACCTCCGAAGAACTTGTTGTACGTCTCACCGTTCTCCTTGGCTTCGTACTTGACCAAGGCGAGTTCGATGGTGCAGAGGTAATCCGCCACTTGCTCGAGGCGGTAGTCGGTCATCGAGGTCTTGCGGCGTCGGACGACCCCTTTTGAGAGGACCTTGCCCACCGAGCGGTCGAGCGCTTGCTTGACGATGTCCTGACCGTTGTCGTAGTAAACCTTCACATCGTCGAAGGATTGAAAGAAGCCCAGGTGTTCAATCATGGCAGAGGAGATGTCGCGCCCCATACGCTCCATTAGCCTTGCCGGGTCTTCGAACTGGCTGCGGCGGTAGACGAACGTGATATAGGAAATGGGAAGTTTGCGGACGAACGAGGAGAAGTAGGCGAGCATCACCTTGCGCTGCTCGATGTTAAGAAACTCATAATCCTTGTGCCCGTTCATGAGAGGCTCGGAGTGAAACGGAATGTTAGGGAGATCGGCCCTGGCAAGCTTGGCCTCATAGCCCGTGACCGCCTCGGTGATGCTGCCTGCCTGGTCGTGAAAGACGAGTGTGAGCAGGTAGTAGCGAGCTTTGCCGCCGCGGTCGCCGCTCTCGTCGACGAAGATGCTGAGCTCCTTGGCCAATGGGGACTCCTAATGGAATGGATAAAAAAATAGCCGGGGGACTCCCCCGGCACTTGGAGGTAGCTTAATGAGCCACCAATAACCTTATAGCATGCGCTGGCGGTGAATGCAAGGGGGGCGAGCCGGTACATTGCGTCGCGGCTGATACGCAGCATCGCGCACGCCTCGTCGGCGCCTAATATCACGTTAGTCGATGCGATGAGCCTCACCTAGTTTCTGCTTAGTCGTTGGGGACGTTCTTTAACGACTAGTCATTTAAGAACGATCCTAATGACTATGTCGCTTGCCTTCGTTATCTGACGGCCTGGACGGCAAGTGCGCTCAACTGGATAAGAAAAAGCCGGGGAAAACGTCCCTGGCACTTGGAAGCCTTGCTTGCGGAAAACCAATTATTTTTAAATCATGGGCTGTGCGAAAAGGCAAGTACATGAAACGATCGCTCCAATGGCGAAGCCCCAGCCTGCGCGCCAGCCCATAGGCAAGCCACCTGAGACCACTCACTTTGCTCACCGCTGACGAAGACTTGCGACCTGGGGTTTGCGAGCTGCTCGCAGAACCCATGTCGCATATCAAGCTTTAGACTGACTCAGCCAATCACTTCTCGTCAGGCAAGTGATCTGTTCTGTACGGATGTCGCCCATCAGCTCGCAGCAGACGTCCTTGCGGGTGTGGTGCCAAACAAAGCCGCATTTTTCCTGAACGCGTTTCGATTTCTCGTTCCCGTCGAAATACCCGCACCAGATTTTGTCCAGTTTCAAGTCCTCGAAACCATGGCGAATGAGCTCTTGAGTCGCCTCCGGTATCAGCCCCTTGCCCCAGAACGGGACACCGATCCAGTAGCCGATCTCCCCCTCGGTGTCCGGGATTTCCTTGTCGGACCGCGCGCCGATCATCAACCCTATGCTTCCGATGGCCCTGTTGTCTTCCTTCAGGCAAACGGCGTACGTCTCCGGCGCGGAAAACACGGTACGGATGATTTCGGCGCTGTTGTCAACGCTCGAGTGAGGTGGCCAGCCGGCAATCGGCCCCACCCTGTCGTCCTTCGCGTATCTGTACAGGTCCTCTGCGTCCGTTTCGGCCCATGGGCGCAGTATCAGCCGCTCGGTTGCCAGTTGCATATCCATCTCCATCGACTACTTTCGATTGATGCTCAGTGCCCATTGTATTCGCTACGATTAAACTCGGCACAGGGGATACTGGTTTTCCGTGCGAAAACGCTCATGCCGCTAAATTGAGCGACCGCCTGTACTGCAGCGGGATCATCCGCCCGAGCGATCCCTTAATCCGTCGCCCGTTGCGCCAATCGGCAGAAGCCACGCGTGGACGCTAATCGCTCGAGCGAATCGTCGTCGGTTTCCGTTTAACGATTTCTTTTTCCGCTATTATCCGACCCTCGGACTTCCTCGTGATAGAAGTAGTCCACGATCACCGGATGCCCCTGCGGGACTCTGCCATAAGGCATTTCGTTGTCC
>CAJMNK010000064.1 GCA_905214905.1 uncultured bacterium
ACATGGATCATCTACCCGCTGTGCCAGAAAGCCCTCGGGAAGCTCCCGCTGCGCGCGATGAACCTTTTGGCAGCTGTCGTCGTCATCGGGTTCGTCGTCCTCTGCGCCGTCAAGTTCGCCTGAACGCGGCGAGGCCCCGATGCCGTTCAGCTCCGGGGCGTCGAATGCATGTCGCGTATCTGCTAGTCGCGGGTGAGCTTGCGGTGGATGCGGTGCGGACGCGCGGCCTCCTCGCCCAGGCGCTCGACGCGGTTCTTCTGGTAGTCGTCGAAGTTGCCCTCGAACCAGTGCCAGTTGCCCGGGTTCTCGTCGGTGCCCTCCCACGCCAGGATGTGCGTGGCGACGCGGTCCAGGAACATACGGTCGTGGCTAATGACCACCGAGCAGCCCGGGAACTCGAGCAGCGCCGCCTCGAGCGAGGACAGCGTCTCGACGTCGAGGTCGTTCGTGGGCTCGTCGAGGAGCAGCAGGTTGCCGCCCTGCTTGAGCGTAAGCGCCAAGTTCAGACGGTTGCGCTCGCCACCGGAGAGCACGCCAGCGCGCTTCTGCTGGTCCTGGCCCTTAAAGCCAAAGCTCGCCACATACGCGCGGCTCGGAACCTCGGTCTCGCCGACCATCATGTGGTCCAGGCCGTCCGAGACGACCTCCCATAGGTTCTTATCGGGGTCGATGCCGGAACGGTTCTGGTCGACGTAAGAAATCTTGACGGTCTCGCCCACCTCGAGCTCGCCCGAAGTCAGCGGCTCCAAACCCACGATGGTCTTGAAGAGCGTGGTCTTGCCGACACCGTTGGGGCCGATGACGCCCACGATGCCGTTACGCGGCAGGGTGAATGAAAGGTCGTCGATGAGCACGCGGCCATCGAACTCCTTGTGCAGGTGATGGGCCTCGAGCACCTTGTTGCCCAGACGCGGGCCCACAGGGATGCGGATGTCGGTCCAGTCGAGCTTCTGGCTTGCGCGGGCCTCGGCCTCCATCTCCTCGTAGCGAGCCAGACGGGCCTTGTTCTTGGCCTGGCGAGCCTTGGGCGAGCTGCGTACCCACTCGAGCTCGGCCTCCATGCGCTTGGCGAGCTTGGCATCGCGGTTGCCCTGCGCCTCGATACGCGCGGCCTTGGTCTCCAGATACGTGGAGTAGTTGCCCTTGTAAGGATAAAGGTGGCCGCGGTCGACCTCGCAGATCCACTCGGCAACGTTATCCAGGAAGTAGCGATCGTGCGTGACGGCAAGGACCGCACCCTGGTAGTTGTGCAGGAAGTGCTCGAGCCACAGGATCGACTCAGCGTCCAGGTGGTTCGTGGGCTCGTCGAGCAGCAGCAGGTCGGGAGCCTCGAGCAGCAGCTTGCACAGGGCCACACGGCGGCGCTCGCCGCCGGAAAGCACGTTGACCGGCATGTCGGAATCGGGCAGCTGCAGGGCGTCCATGGCCTGGCCGAGTTTGGAATCGATATCCCAGCCGTCGGCGGCGTCAATCTCGTCCTGGAGCTTGCCCATCTCTGCCATGAGGGCGTCCATGTCGCAGTCCGGGTCACACATCTCCTCGCCGATCTTATTGAAGCGATCGACCTTGGCGATCATGTCGCCAAACGCCATGCGCACGTTCTCGATGACGGTCTTGTCGCCATCGAGCGGCGGCTCCTGCTGCAGGATTCCTACGGTGTAGCCGGGGGTGAGTCTGGCATCGCCGTTGGAGACTTCCTCGATACCGGCCATAATCTTAAGCAGGGTCGACTTACCCATGCCGTTGGGACCCACAACGCCGATCTTGGCACCGGGATAGAAGCTCAGGGTCACGTCGTCAAGGATCACCTTGTCGCCATGGGCCTTACGAGCCTGATACATCTGGTAGATAAACTCCGCCATTTGCCTGTTTTATCCTTTCTACCTGCTGTTTCCCTATTCTTGATTCGCTTTAGTGGAAACGAAATGAGAAAACCAGCTCTGAAACTTAACGAAAAAGGGGCATGGTCGCCCACACCCCCTAATACTACCTGGGAAAAGTCCCCCGGAACAAAATATGAACAGCGTACGCTAGTTTTCCGCAACCTTAGCGAACGGCTCGCTGCGATTTACGCCACAGCAGATACGAATAGACGTAGGCAGCTCCGGCTGAACCAAACGCCAGAACCGCAATCACCGCGGCAACGACTTCACTCGAAAGCACCGCACCTGCCACGCCCATCACAATCAGGCCAATACCCAGCACCATAAAGCAGGCGCCGCCAAAACGCTGCGTACGGCGCCAGTTCTCGGGATCGGCAAGCGCCCAAGGCGTCTTGATACCGAGCGTATAGTTCTGCTTCACACGCGGCAAGTAGTTGCCTACGCCGATGAACAGCAAACCGATAGCACCGGAAATCAGCACGTTGACCGAACCGACCGCCGGCACCACGCCCCAGACCGTAAGCTCTCCCAGCCAGCTTATGGCGCACATGAACAAGGTGAAGGCGATTACGAAGCCCTGATAGAACTTGCCCGAGGTTCGATATGCCTCACCTTTGGGATCGATGCGCGGCACCACGCAGAACATTGCGAGAAGCGCCAGAGGCAGCACGCCGAGCGCGGAGGCCATCCAGCTAGGACCCCAACCATCGACGGCGCCGTTCGCGCCCCAGTGCGTGGGAATCTGTGCAGGCAAGCTCGGCATCACCATGAGGTGCGCTACGACATTGGCGACGCACAGAACGACCAGCGCAATCCACACGCGCGACGATACCCCCGTGGGGTGAATGCCCTTGTTTTCGTTATTCATCCTTATCACCTTCCGTGTTTGTAAAGCCCATAAACCAGCCAATCAAGTCCTGCATGACGGTGGTGTTTAAGCTGTAAACGATGTTTTGGCCATGGCGCTCGTCGGTCACCAGCCCGGCGTTTTTGAGCGTCGCCAAATGATGGCTCAATGACGGCTTGCTGATATCGAAATGCTCGGCAAGCTCCCCCGCCGTGCAATTGCCTTCGCGCAGCAACTCCAAAATGCGCCGTCGCGTTGGATCGGCAAGCGCCTTAAAACCCTCTCCCGGCATAGGACCTCCTCTCAGCACCCCTCATGACGCGCACACTATACTCGATATTTAGATGTTTGTCTAACTATCTAATCTTGTACTCAAAAAAAAATAGCCGCCTCCGCGTAATGCGAAGACGGCCACTTCTCACGCCATAAACGTGTTTCGGAGTTGGCTAACCCGCGGCAACGGGTGCCATCTGCTTCATCTTATGCGAATCACCGCCTCATTTCAACAAGCCCCTAGGGCTCAAATGGAATCGCGATAATACCTATAATGGTGATAGCTAAAACACGATTCGCTTCCCCATCGGAGGATGTCTATGACCGAAACCGCCGCTCTCGTCGAGACACGCGACACCAAACTCGAGATCATCATGGGCCGTGAGGCACTCGATAGACTCGCCAACGCCACGGTGCTGGTGCTCGGCTGCGGAGGCGTGGGCTCTAACTGCTGCGAGGCACTTGCCCGCGGCGGCATCGGTCATTTTGTGATTCTGGACAAGGATATCGTCGCGCCCAGCAACATCAATCGACAGGCCATCGCCTTTCACAGCACCGTCGGCAAGCGCAAGGTTGACGTGATGGAAGCCATGATCCACGACATCAATCCCGCCGCCAGCGTTATCAAGCGCACCGAATACCTGCTGAGCGACAACATCGACGAGTTCTTCGCGGGCGTTTTGGAGCAGACGGGTGGCAAGCTCGACTACGTCGTCGACGCCATCGACACCATCTCGGCCAAGCTCACCATTGCCAAATATGCTCAGGACCATGACATCCGTTTGGTTAGCTCCATGGGCGGGGCCAACAAACTCCATCCCGAGTGCCTCCGCTTTGCCGACATCTTCGATACGGTACGTGACCCCATGAGCCGCATTATGCGCAAAGAATGTAAGAAGCGCGGAATCAAGAGCCTACACGTACTGTTTAGCTGCGAGGAATCGGTTAAGACACAGCCCCGCGATCCTTCCAACATCCACGAGCGCACCGAGCTGGGAACCGCCAGCTTTATGCCGCCCATCATGGGCCAGATGATCGCCGGCGAGGTTATCCGTCAGATCAGTGGCCGCGGCACCGAGCGCGTGCGCGCCGATGGCCAGCGCCTAGACTAGCGGAGCGCGCCGAGATGGAGCCCCGGTTATTTGATGCACACTGCCATCTTGATCTAATGGCTCACCCGGACGCCGTTGCCGATGAGGCAACGGCGCTGGGCCTGATTCTATTTGACTGCGGCGTCGATCCGCACGACTTTGCACGCGCCAAGAAGCGCGCCTGCGGCCGTTCAAATATCTTTGCCGGCATCGGCCTCCATCCCTGGTGGCTCGCCGACGGACGATGTGGCAACGCTGAAATCAATCTGCTTTGCGAAGTCGCTGCACAAGAACGCTTGATCGGCGAGATCGGGCTCGACTTTTCCGCTCGTTTTGCCGGAAGCGAGCCGCTACAAGTACAGGCATTTGACCGGCTCTGCGATGCACTCGTGCAGCACCCTCTTGCCGGGCGCGTGATATCAATTCACGCTGTTCGTTCGGCAGGAACCGTACTGGACGCCCTTGAGTCATATGGATTGCTCACCCCAAGCCCCAACTCCCCCGCCGTCATCTTTCACTGGTTTAGCGGTACCTCGAACGAGTTCGTCCGTGCGCGAAACGCAGGCTGCTATTTTTCCGTGAACGAGCGTATGCTCGCCACCAAGCGCGGTCGCGAATATGCCCGACAGATTCCACTCGACCGTCTACTGCTCGAGACCGATGCGCCGGCCGAGCCAAACACAGAAACAAGTGTGCAATCGCTCATCAGATCGCTCGCAAGGACCTCGATGCACATTGCCTCACTCAAAAACTGTGACGCAAAGCGCATCGAGTCGGTAGTTTTAGCAAATGCGCACTCTGTTTTTGACCTTCGCTAACCCCTGTGGGCAAAAATGCCAAGGGACATGCGAATCGCACAACGCAGTCCCTATTGGCAGGCAGTACAATTCGGCAGCATTACACCAATTCGTGCATGAGATCACGGTTGCGTGCATACAATTCGTCAAAGATATGACGACGCGACGCATATAGCTCGTGGGCATCCATATCGGGCACGATTGTTTGTGCAACGCCAAGGACTTGGGCGAGTTCATCCCATGATGCATAGGCGCCACCTGCGAGAGCTGCCATGATGGCATCACCGAAGCATGCGCCCACCGTAACCTTGGCAACCGAGACCTCGCGCCCGCATACGTCGGCGATAGCCTGCATCCAAACTGGATTCTTGGTTCCACCTCCGACAAGCATAATGCGCCCAATTGGCAGTCCATGCTCTCGCTCGATAATGTCGACATGGGATGCAACGGTATACGCGACGCCTTCCAAGGCGGCGCGAACCATATGGGCTCGCGTATGCCTTCCGGTCAGGCCAAAGAAGACGCCACGTGCCTCGGGATCGTTGAGCGGAGTACGCTCCCCCGCAAAGTACGGCAGGCACAGGAGCCCATCGGCACCCGGCGCCACATCGGCGGCATCATGCGCCATGACCGAATATGCATCGGGGCCACCGTGGCCCTCGGCCTCCACGGCGTCGCGATACAGCTCTTGGCGCAGCCACGATGTGAGTGCACCCGCCGTATTGGTCCCCGCGCAGATCCCGTAAGTTCCGGGAATGATAAACGTCCCTGGCCACAGGCGGGCATCATCGACCATATGATCAGCTAGGTAGATGAAATACGCCGTGCTCCCCAACTGAACCATCATATCGCCGGGACGAAATACACCCGTCGAAATGGCCTCGGCACCAGAGTCGCCCGTTCCCACTAAGACAGGTGTCCCTGCCGCGAGCCCTGTCGCCTCAGCCGCGCGCTGCGTAATCGCCCCGGCAATATCGGTAGCCGACATTACCTCCGCCATCTGGTCAGGCCGGCAGAAACGAGCACATTCCCGAGCATCAACCCTCCAAGTGTAGCGGTCGTATAGGGGAAGATAATCCTCCGCCAAGTAACGGTCCACCGTAAAACGCCCCGTCAACTTTGCGCATAGAAACGATGATGCCGTCAGGAACTTCGCGGCACGTTCGTGCACCTCGGGCATATTCTCCTTAAACCATAAGATCTTGGGAGCAATATCTGATGAGCAGGGATCGTGCCCGAAAAGTTCGCGTGCGCGACCTGACCCATATTCGGAAAGGAGCTCGTCAATCTGCGGCTTCGAACGTGCATCGACTCCATACAAAATCGCGGGCGCCAGCGCGTTGCACTCGGTATCGACCGGCACACAGTCGCAACCCAATGCGGAAAGGCCCACGCATCCGATCTGCGCCGCGTTAACCCCCGATCGCATCACCAGCTCGCGCGACAAGCGGCAAAAATCGCCCCACCAAACTGCCTCAGCATCATGCTGGTACCATCCATCACACGGGTTGTCCGTCTCATGTCCACAAGAGGCTTGGCAAACGATGTTGCATCGATCATCGATTAAAACGCCTTTAGAGGCGCTTGTCCCAATATCAATACCCAGATAGAGCGCCATAGGTGCCTACTCCCCTCGCGCCGTACGAGCGGCAGCCATAAAACGAACCACCCGCTCAACATCAACCGGGGCATCCAGCTTTCCGTCGCGCTTTAAGCACGTGCCGACAAACGCGCCATCGTAGTGAGCAAATACGTCAGCCACGGTATTTTCGCGACAACCGGTGCCACATACCACGGGCACTTCGCCAACACGCTCGCGGACCTCGTCGGCAAGCTCGCCCGAAGCGCCACGACCGGCAGCCGAACCGCCGATGACTATCGCATCCGGTAGGCAATTAAAGAGAAGTGAATCGGCAATGTCCGCGGTCGTGCGGTCGTTGAGATAAACCTCGCCCTCGCTCGTGATGAAGTGAAAAAGCTTGAGGTCGTCCAAGCGCAGCGCCGCCTTGCGACGCATGGTGTGAGCGAAATCTCGGTTAATCAGCCCGAGATCACCGGCCCAGGCACCGCAAAAATTGCAGCGCGTGAACTGCGCGTCGACGGCAGCGCACAGCTCGATTGTGGCATCACCATCGTAAATTGCCTCAGCTCCCCAAGGAGTCGACAGGTCATGGGACAGAGCCCCGATTACATAGCCCATCGATGCAAGGGTTGAGGGAGAAACATGCTGCTCATAGGGCATCGAGAGCTCATTGGTAATCAAAATGCCATCGACACCGCCCTGCTGCAACGCCTCGAGATCGCGCTTGGCGGCTTCCACGACCTGCGATACGCTTCCGCCCGGGTAATACAGCGGATCGCCCGGCAGAGGACGCAGGTGCAGCATTCCGATAACCGGCTTTTCGGTCTTGAACATCGAAGTTAGAAACGACATAACGTGCTCCTTCATAGGGCTATTGCAGGGGCGTTACTCCCCCAACACCTCGACGTACACTTTTCGCTTCTGCGGACCGTCAAACTCCGCAAGATAGATGTTCTGGGCACCTCCGCACACGATGTGGCCATCTTGGACGGGAAAGAAACAACTGTTTCCACAAATCATGCTCTTGATATGCCCGCAGGAGTTGTTGCCGGTAGCTCCATAGCTCGGCAGGAAGTGTGCATGCGCATAGGGGGCATCGAGCGGGGCGATGCGATCAAGCGTCTCCATAAGATCCGTCTCCACGCAGGGCAGCCCCTCGTTTACCACGATTCCACAGGTCGTGTGCGACAAAATAATCGCTGCCAAGCCATTCGTCACCGAGCTGCGTTCGATGGCAGCGTGCACGTCTTCGGTAATATCGATGAACTGGTCCGGAGCAGTCGATAGATAGCTCAATGTCTCGAGCGTCACCATGTTCACTCATCCCCTTCAAGAAAACGCAGGGCATTACCCCAGTAGAGCCTTTCTCGCGCATCATCGCGCATGGGCACGGTATCGAGCGCCCGCTTGAGTTTGAATGCACGGAAGCGCGGCGTATTGCTGGCGAACATCACTTGGTGCGATAGCGCGCGCTCATACCACAGCGGCCCCATATCGACCGTGAAAAGACGCTGCATCATCTCCTCGGGCGAATCGATGTAAGTGATAGAGGTGTCCGCGTAGCAGTTGGGATACTTGAGCAGCATCGCCACGGTCTCGCGCACCCAGGGCCAGCCAAAATGGGTCAAACTAAAACGCACATTTGGATGCGTTGCGATTGTGTGCTCAAATGCAAGCGGGTTACTGCGCGAGAGCTCTGCGCCCGGCTCCCAAGACATACCGGCATGGAAAACCACCGGCTTGTTATAGCGCTCGCACAGTTCGTAAAGCGGCTCGGCCACAGCATCATCGGGGGCAAAACCCTGCTTTGCAGGATGCAGGCAAAGCCCCTTTGCCCCCAACTCGGTAAAGGCGCGCTCCAATTCGTCTGCGGCACCGCTCACCTGCGGGTCTACGCTCGCAAATCCCCACAGACGATCGGGATGTGCGGCAACCAGCATGGCAATCTGGTCATTGGTGCCAAAGTGCCCTCCGCATGCCGTGGTTACATCGAGCGGCATGAGCACGCTCTTCTGCACATCGCAGACGTCCATCTCGACTTGAAGCTCATCCCAATCCATGGGGCCCATATGCCCCATACCAAATTCTCGTGACCAAAAACCGAATCCATCAGGCTCATCACCCGGCGTACAGATCTCGCCGTAGAGCATAGGATGGACCAACATGTCGATAACCATTTCGTACTTCTTTCCAGGCATTTGACCCTAGTACGGCTCAAACGAACCGATCACTCGGGACGACAGCTCAGCGCCCGCCTTCATACACGCCGGAATATCAAGGCCATCGATCACGCCCTTGGTAAACCCGGCGATATACGAGTCGCCGGCACCCACGGTATTAACGACCTTCTCCGCCGGCACGATCCCGCACTCATAGAAGCGCTCACCGTCATAGGCAATGCTTCCCTTCTCGCCAAGCGTGGCAACCGCAACGCGCGGTCCCAATCCCTGCACGTGGCGTACCCAGTCTCGTAGCTCCGGAGTGTCCTCTTCAAACGACATGAACGCATAGTCTACGTAAGGAAAATGAGCCTCACATGCATATTCGGGATCCTGGCTGAACACCGAGAAGTCCATAACCACCGTCTTGCCCGCATCATGCCATTCGGGCAGGAGGTCCAAACAATTGCCAAACAGGTCGGTATGAATGATGTCATGCTCCAGGATAAACGCCCGGTCGTCTTCATTCGGTCGATATGTCTCCATTACGCCATCGATTGCCTCGAGATGCACGCGATCGACGCCGTCTTTCAATGCCATGAGCATCACCGAGGTGTCGCCATCCTCCACCCGCAGATGTGAGATATCGAACCCCTCGGCGGCCAGCGCCTCTCTCATCTTGTCTCCGTACTCGTCCTTGCCGACAACCGACACGGCGGATACCGAAACGCCCATTCGTGCAAGATGGATACCCCAGTCAATGCCATTACCAGTCGGATAGAACACGCCGATGTTTTGATAGACGTCCGCACAGCAAAAACCAGCCGCACACGCTTTAATACCCATACTCTTCTCCAATGTTCAAAAGGGGACCCACCACATGGCGAGCCCCCTTTTCGCGTTTCGCTTATTGTTTTGCATCGGCTGTCCAAGGCCTCATAGCCAGACCGCCGTACGCTTGCTTAAGCTATTCGACGATTGGTGCTCCGTGGCCCCAAGAACCTTCCATGCCGCACACGGTCGAGGCAAACCCGGCAGCAAAGTCGAGCGCGCGCTCGATGGCCTCGGCGCCATCCTCACCACGCTTGACGGAATCGAGATAGCACATCAAAAACGAGGTGAGGAACGAGTCGCCCGCCCCCATGGTGTCCTTCATGTCCGTTACCGGTTTAGCCAGCTGGCGGTAATAACGCTCGCCGTCGTAAGCAATGCAGCCCTCGGCGCCCGCCGTAGCCGACACAAAACGCGGACCCAGACCCTTCACCCATGCCAGACGCTCGCGAATCTCGTCCTCGCTCGCGGCATCCGCCGCACTAAAGAAAGCGAAATCGACGTAGGGCGCAATCTGCTCGTAGTACTCGTCGGTGGAGTCGTCCGAAAAGTCAAAAGAGACCGTGACGCCCGCAGCCTTCAACTTGGGCAGCTCGCGCTCGGTAAAGCAGTAGTTGCCCGAATGAACCACATCGAACTGCTTCATGTACGCAAGGTCAAAGCGATCGAGGACATAGCGCGCATCGCCACGGATACCGCCCTCGTTGGAGCCAAGGAAGACACGGTCACCGTCAACGACGGTCACGCGAGCCGCTCCGTTCTCGCCAATCATCTGCTCGCACTTGTCAAGCTCGATACTCTCATCCTCGAGGCTTGCAATGACATGCTCGGCAGCGGCGTCATTGCCAAAAATGCCCATGTATGCAGAGCGTGCGGCACCGCATTTCTTGGCATAAACGGCGAAGTTCACCGCATTGCCGCCGGGATACATGGTGTGGATATGCTCGTAGCGATCGACGACGTTGTCGCCAAATCCGAGCGCGTTAACGTTAAATGCCATGGCCTTTGCCCCTTCTAGTACTCGACGACGCCCATGTAGCGACGGAAATCGGGATCATGGTCAAACACCTTGCCGCGTGCGGCACGCAGCTCGCAGTTCATGGCGTAGAACAGCACCGGGTCCAGATAGGCACGGACGCTCGCCGGCACGGCTTCCATACCGTACTCCTTGGCATCGAGCACCATCAGCGTATCGGTATGCGTCTTAAGGAACGCCAGGGCGCGCTCGTCCATAGCACGGCACTCGCTGGAGCCCATCTGCAGGAAGTAAAAAACGCCATCCTGAGTAGCCTCGAAGGGGCCATGGAAGTACTCGGCAGAGTGGATGTAGCTGCAGTGCTGCCACTGCATCTCCATAAGAGAGCAGATAGCGAAACCGTAGGTCTGGCTAAAGTTGGGACCGCTGCCCAGAATATAGAAGAACTCGTGCTCCTGGCAAAGCTTGGCAAAGCGATCACCCAGCTCGGCATTTACCTTCTCGCGTGCCGGGGGAAGAATCTTATCCATCTCGGCAATGCCGGCATACATATCGGCAAGATCGGCGTAGCCCTCCTGCTGATCGAGCAGCTCTGCCGCAAGCGACAGCGAAATGCCAGCGGGGACCTCGGCCTGCGGCACACCCTCGCCCCATGGGTAGACCCACGTGGTCCACTTGCCGGAGTCAATCTTGGATCCAGCGTTGTCGGTCTGGGCGATCACCGTAGCGCCGGCAGCAAGGGCAATCTCGCAGTCCTCGACGACCTCGGGGGTGTTGCCACTGTGGCTGCAAGCAATGACCAGGGATTTCTCACCCAAGCGGCGCGGACGCATGATATCAAACTCGCGAGCCGTATAGATATACGAAGTGAAGGTGGTTGCCTCG
>CAJMNK010000065.1 GCA_905214905.1 uncultured bacterium
TGGCCTCCGTCGTGAGCAGGACTGTAGAGCAGGAAACTTCATCCGTGCCCGCCCCACGGGAAACCGGCGGGATAGACCAGTTCAGATGGGGCTTTGATGCATGGGTGGCCTGTTGGTATGCAAATGGGTATCATACTGTGGTTACTGCATCGACTCTGTGATGCATGTTTGTACGTTCCCGACGGTCGGTTTGCCAGAAGCGCCCCGTCGGTTGTTCCAGACCCGTTTCGAAGAAAGGAAACCACACGAACCTATGGCAGCTAAAAAATCATCTCCCTTGAAGATCATTCCGCTCGGCGGCCTTGACGGCATCGGCAAGAACATGACGGTCTTCGAGTGCGGCGACGATATGGTGCTCGTCGATGCTGGCCTCATGTTCCCCGACGACTCGCAGCCCGGTATCGACCTGGTACTCCCGGATTACACCTACGTTCTTGAGAACGAGGAAAAGCTCCGCGGCATCATCGTCACTCACGGTCACGAGGACCACACCGGTTCGCTTCCGTACCTGCTGCAGGACCTCAACAACAAGGTGCCCATCTTCTCGAGCAAGCTGACGCTCGGCTTTATCGAGGGCAAGCTTTCCGAGTTCCGCATTCGCGCGCCCAAGTTCCGTGAGGTCAAGGGCGGAAGCCACGTCAACCTCGGTGGCATCTCGCTCGATTTCTTCTCCATGACGCACTCCATTCCGGGTGCTTTGGGCGTGTTCATTCGCACCAATCAGGGCACCGTTATGCACACGGGCGACTTTAAGCTCGACCAGACGCCCATCGACGGCGTCACGCCCGACTATGCCGCCATCAGCCGCTTTGCCAAGCAGGGCATCGACCTGCTTCTTTCCGACTCCACCAACGCCACGGTTCCGGGCTTTACCAAGTCTGAGGCTGAGGTCGGTCCCAACCTGCTGCACGCCATCAAGAACGCTCCGGGCCGCGTGTTCGTTGCGTCGTTCTCGAGCCATATCCATCGCCTGCAGCTGATCTGCGACGCCGCCCGCAAGTGTGGCCGCAAGGTCGTCGTGACCGGACGTTCCATGCTTACCAACACCCGTGTGGCGCGCGAGCTGGGCTACCTCAACATCGACGATGCCGATATCCTCGATGCCTTCGATATCGATAACCTACCCGATGACAAGATCGTCGTCATGTGCACCGGTTCGCAGGGCGAGCCTCTGTCGGCCCTTTCGCGCATGGCCAACGGCGAGCACAAGACGCTCTCCATCCATGAGGGCGATACCGTCATCCTCTCGGCAACGCCGGTCCCCGGTAACGAGAAGGCCGTTCAGCAGGTCGTTAACAGCCTTGCCAAGCTTGGCTGCGACGTGTGGGATAAGAACCGCGCCCTCGTCCACGTCTCGGGTCACGGTAGCCAGGAGGAGCTCAAGCTCCTGATGGCCATGGCCAAGCCCACCTACTTTATGCCGGTCCACGGCGAGGCCGTGCATCTGCGCGCCCATGCTCAACTTGCACGCAAGATGGGCCTCAAGGACGATCACATCTTTATCCTCGACAATGGTGACATGCTCGAGATGCGCGGCGGTATCGTCAAACGCGGTGCGCCCGTCGAGTCCGGCGTCGTCTATGTCGACGGTCTGCGCATCGGCGATACCGACCCCATTGTCCTGCGCGATCGCCAAAAGCTCGCCAACGACGGTATGGTCACGGCTGTTGCCATCGTCTCGCTCAAGCATAAGAAGATCGAGGCTATCGAGTTCTCGGGCCGCGGCGTTTCGTTTGCCATCGACGACCAGTTCTCCGAGGATGCCTCCGCAGCCATCATGAAGACGATCGAGAAGGGCAAGTTTAGCTTTACCAGCAGCGGCTCCGATGCCATTCGCAAAGCCGTGCGCGATTCTCTCTCCAACTTTATCTGGAGCCGTACGCGCACCCGTCCGATGATCATCCCGGTCGTCATGGAGGTTTAGTTTGGCGCGCGGATCTGCACAAAACGCCAAAGGCAATAAAGCCAACAGCCAACCGGCATCTGCTAAGGGTGCCGGTTCCCATCTTCGTGCCAATAAGGGCCACGAGTCCGAGTTCGATGAGTTCGAACCCCTGGTCGAGCCTTCGGCCAATCGCGATATCGCCGGCGTTATCATTGCCGTTTTGGCGATTGCGTCCTTCATTGCCGTGATTTCTCCGGCAACGGCACCCGTGACAGCTGCGGTTGCCGGTTTCTACCACCTTGGCTTTGGCCTGGGCGCCTACGTGCTGCCGATCGTCATCTTGCTGTTTGCCGCCACGCTCTTTTTGGGTGAGGACTCGCCGCTCAACATTCGCTCGGTCGCGGGTGGTGCCGTGGTCTTTGTGGCCATTGTTTCTATACTGTCGCTGATGGTGCCGGGCACGGGCGATTCGTGCGACCTCATGTTTTCGCCGCAGAACCTTTCCGCCTCGGGCGGCTACATTGGCGCCTTTATCGCAAGTGCCTTGCAAAACGCCCTGGGTAAACCTATCGCTATGGTTGTCTTGCTGGGCCTTGTCATCGTTGGCCTGGTCATCATCGGCTTTTCGGTGGGTGGCGTTTTGCGCTCTGCTCGCGATCACGCTGCTGATTTTGCCGAGCGCCGTCGTGCCGATGTCAACGCAAGCCCGTGGGGCGACGAAGAGGCCCTGTCGGTACCCGGTGCCGCGCATCCGCACCTGAGCATCCTGCGCCAGAAGGGGACTGACGCCGCGGTGACCACGGTCATGGGTGGCGATGCCGACCCGGTCTTGGATGACGACGAGGACGATGATCCGTTTGTCGACGTGTCTGAGGCCGTGGAGGCCGAGCGCGCCAAGACCACGCTGCTGCCGCGCCGCCATGCCAAGAAGGGCAAGGCCGCGCCCAAGCTCAACACGAGCGAGCCCGACCCGTCTTGGTCTGATAGCGAAATCGAGCTCACCGAGGGCGATGACGATGACGTCGAGGCTCCGCTCGAGACCGCCAAGACCACCTTGCTGCCGCGTCGCCGCGCCAACGCAGGACAGGTCACCGGACAGTTTTCGATGGAAGACGACCCGGACAAGGCTGACGAGTCAGAGCCGCCGTTTGCCGTGAATCCCGTTTCGGCAGCTCCGCAGATACCTGACTTTCTAAAGCATCCCAAGGTTTCCGATGCTTCCTCCTCTACGGCTTCCGCTGCTCCTGTTGCAGCCGGTGATGGGGGAGCGGACGGTACCACTGCCGGTGTCGAGGGCGAACAAGAGGACGGCCTCAAGCTCCCGCCGCTCGAAATCCTGCATGCCAACCCGCAGTCGGCGTCCTCCGCGTCTTCTGACAAGGAGCTGGAACAGACTGCCGAGTCGCTGCAGTCCACCTTGCTTGAGTTTGGCCGTAGCGCCCGCGTCGTCGGCTGGATTGCCGGCCCCACGGTCACGACCTTTAAGCTGCAGCCCGGTGAGGGCGAGCGCGTGAGTAAGATCTCGAGCCTCGAGGACGATATCGCGCTTTCACTTGCCGCCCAGTCGGTGCGCATTTTTGCGCCGATTCCCGGCACCTCGCTCGTTGGTATCGAGATTCCCAATCGCAAGCGTCAGAACGTCAACCTGGGCGACGTGCTTCCCTATGTGAAGGGCGGTCCGCTCGAGCTTGCCATCGGTCGCGATGCCGAGGGCACGCCGGTTGTCGCCGACCTCGCCAAGATGCCCCATCTGCTGATCGCCGGCACCACCGGTTCGGGTAAGTCGGTCATGATCAACTCCATCATCACGACCTTGCTCATGCGCGCCCTTCCCGAGGACGTTCGCCTTATCATGGTCGACCCCAAGCGCGTCGAGCTTGCGGGCTATAACGGCCTGCCGCATCTCTATGTGCCCGTGGTGACCGAGCCCAAGCAGGCTGCCAGTGCGCTGCAGTGGGCCGTGTCCGAGATGGAGCGTCGCCTGAAGGTCTTCGAGCGCCTCAACGTTCGCAAGATTTCGACCTATAACGAAAAGCAGGCCGCCGGCGAGTTTGAGCATTACGATAACCCGCCGCAAAAGATGCCCTATCTGGTCATCATCATCGACGAGCTTTCGGACCTGATGATGGTAGCCGGCAAGGATGTCGAGGCCTCGATCGTCCGTATCGCCCAGCTGGGCCGTGCCGCTGGTATTCACCTTATCGTGGCTACGCAGCGCCCCAGCTCCAACGTGGTGACGGGCCTTATTAAGGCCAACATCACCAATCGTATTGCCTTTAACGTGGCTACGGGCATCGATTCCCGCGTCATTATCGACCAGATGGGCGCCGAAAAGCTTACTGGTTTGGGCGACATGCTGTTCTCAAAAGTCGACTGGGGCAAGCCCCGCCGTATCCAGGGCTGCTTTGTCTCGGACGACGAGATCAACGAGATCGTCGAGTTCGTTAAGTCGCAAAGCGAGCCCGACTACCATGAGGAGATTCTCTCTGCCGTGACGCCCGCTTCCATGTCCATGGCTGGTGGCGGCGTTGTTCGTACGGGCGTTGCCGAGCCGCAAGATGACGACCCGCTTATCTGGGAGGCCGCCCATATTGTGGTGGAATCGCAGCTGGGCTCCACATCTGGGCTGCAACGCCGCCTCAAGGTTGGCTATGCGCGCGCCGGGCGTATTATGGACATGCTGGAAGAAAAGGGTGTCGTCGGTCCGCCCGATGGTTCCAAGCCGCGCGAGGTCCTGCTGGACGAGGAGGGGCTCGCCGCGTTGGAGTCTGTTGACGCCGAGATGGCACGTGAAGATCGTGAGTTTGGAGGATTCTGATGGCTGCACGCTTTGGTGACATGCTGCTCGAGCAGCGTCGCCGGATGGGCCTTTCCATCCAGCAGGTCGCCAACACCATCAAAATCAGGCCGCAGATCATCGAGTTTTTCGAGACCGGTAACTTTGCATCGATGCCTCCGCGCGGCTATGCGCAGGGCATGATTTCGAGCTACGCTCGCTTTTTGGGGCTTAACCCGCGCGAGGTCGTCAACGCTTATTTTGATGACCTCATGGCATATGAACGCGAGACCTCGCAGCAGGGCGGTCGTTTTCAGGATGCTGCCGGCTACGTTAACTCGCGCTCGTCCGTCGATAACGGACGCTTTCTGATGGTTCAGGGTGGTCGCTCGACGCGGTACGGCCAGCGCCCTCCGCAGGCGGGCTATATCACCGAGACGGGCTCCAGCGAGGAGATTCGTTCTCAGCGAGATCGCTTTCGCAGTACGCCCATGCCGGATGATCGTGCGCTTCCCGCCGCTCGCGGGTTGAGTCGCGATCCCCGCGCCGGTTACGGCGACGGTGGCTACTCCGGTCGTGGTTATCGCGGAGTTTCAGCCGGGCGTTCCCACGGTGGATATGCCGACGCCGATACCACACAGGTGACGCCGCGCCTCCGTTCGCAATCGCAGCCTTACGCGCAGCGCTCTTCGGCGCCTCGCTCTGACCAGCGTGGCTATCAGAACCGTGGTGAGCTTGCGCCGCGTTCGGGCCAGCGTGGCTCGCAGCGCCAGGGCGGCTATCGTGGTCGTCCCGATAGCGGTCGCGGTCGTATGCCGCAGGGGAATGGCCGTGGCGGCTCCAATCGCGGACGCGGCGGTGGACGTGCTCCTCAGAACAATGGACTCGATCCGCGCATCATCTACGCCGGCATCGGTGCCGTGGCACTTTTGCTGATTCTGCTCATCGTGGTCCTCCTGCGTGGCTGCGGCTCTTCTGCACCCGAGTCGACGCCCGAGACGCCCGCGGCCACCAAGACGACGACCAAGAAGTCTTCCAAGAAGACCGAATCCGTTGACGAGGATGAAGGCACCGACGATGCGACGGATTCTGCCGATTCCGATGCCGCCAAGGCGACGGTAAAACAGGAAGAGGACGAGGTCATCAAGGTCAAGGTTTCCGTTGCCAAGGGCAAGACCGCCTGGATTGAGGTCAAGGTCGACGGTAAATCGGTCTACGGCGCCCAGGCGACCGGTCCCTTTGAGCAGGAGTACACGCCTGAGTCCTCGATCGAGATCACCACGTCCAAGCCCTCCGATGTCACGGTTACCAAGAACGGTGAAAAGGTTCGCTATGACACCAAGACATCGGGCGTGGCGCGCGTGACCATTACCGTTCCCAAGAAGGAGAACACAGACTCCAAGGACGGCGAGGGTACCGACGGCACCGACGCCCAGTCTACCGACGGCGCCGATGCCCAGTTTGCCGACGGCACCGACACGGCATCCGACGGCCAGGCAGCAAACGATTCAGATGACAATTCGTACGACAGCTACTAAGGCTCCCCGTACCGAAAGGAAGAACCATGGCTAAAGATTCCAGCTTCGACGTTGTGTCCGAAGTCAATATGCAGGAGGTCGATAACGCCTTCCAGCAGACCGCTCGCGAGATCTCTCAGCGCTATGACCTCAAGGACTCCGGCGCCACTATCGAGTTTTCGAAGGGCGACAAGCTCTTTACAATCAATGCCCCGGCCGACTTTGTCTCCAAGCAGATCATCGACGTGCTGAGCTCTAAGCTCATCAAGCGCGGCATCGACCTCAAGGCTGTCTCCTGGGACGCGCCGCAGGCGGCTTCTGGCGGTACCGTGCGCGTGCTCGGCCATATCGTCGAAGGCATCGACCAAGCGACCGCCAAGAAGATTAATAAGGACATCAAGGATCAAAAGCTCAAGGTCAAGGTGACCATCGAGGCCGATAAGCTGCGCGTTTCCTCGGCCTCTAAGGACGCGCTTCAGACGGTGATCCAGTTCCTGCGCGACCAGGACTACGGCCAGCCGCTGCAGTTTACCAACTACCGCTAATTTACTCGAAAGGACCGCTCTCCAACATGGATACTCCGTTGGGTTCTGTACTCTATATCACGCTTGGTTGTGCCAAGAACGAGGTCGATACCGACCGCATGCGTTCGCTGCTGACCGCTGCGGGCTACGAGGAGGCATTCGATCCGCAGGATGCTGATATCGCCATCGTTAACACGTGCTCGTTTCTCGCCTCGGCGACGTCCGAGAGCATCGAGACCACGCTCGAGCTCGCTAACGAGGTGCAGGACGGCGTTCGCGCCTGCCCCATCGTTATGTGCGGTTGCGTGCCGTCTCGCTACGGCGACGACCTGCCCGACGAGCTTCCCGAGGTCGCGGCCTTTGTGAAGGCCGATGAGGAAGATGGTATCGTCTCTGTCATCGATGGCGTACTGGGCGTGGAGCGTGAGATCGCAGCCTATATCCCGCAGGTCAAGCGTACCGTCGAGGGTGCCGTTGCCTACGTCAAGATCTCCGATGGCTGCAATCGTTTTTGCAGCTTCTGCATGATCCCCTACATTCGCGGTCGCTATCATTCGCGCAATGCCGAGAGCATTATCTCCGAGGTGCGCGACCTGGTTGCCGGCGGTGTGCGCGAGATCGTGCTGATCGGCCAGGACACGGGCATCTGGGGCACCGACTTTGCCGATGAGGACGTCGCCGAGGGGTCGCCGCGCAATCTGGCGCAGTTGCTGCGTGCCGTCGCCGATGCCGTGCGCCCCCACAACGTCTGGGTCCGCGTGCTCTATCTGCAGCCCGAGGGCATGACTGACGAGCTCATTGAGACCATTCGCGATACGCCCGAGGTGCTGCCCTATATCGATATCCCCGTGCAGCACTGCGACGCGCGCATCCTCAAGGCCATGCGTCGCTCCGGTTCGCGCCAGGAGCTCGAGGATCTGTTCCGTGACCTTCGCGAGCGCATCCCCGGCATCGTGATTCGCTCTACGGCCATGGTCGGCTTCCCGACCGAGACCGACGACGAGTTCCGCGACCTTATCGACTTTATGGACACCGTCGGCTTTGACTACACGAGCGTTTTTGCCTACTCGCGTGAGGAGGGTAGCCTGGCCGCCAAGATGGAGGGTCAGGTCGACGAAGAGGTTAAGCTCGAGCGCGCCCAGGAGGCCATGGACCTGGCCGAGTCGCTCGGTTTTGCCGCCACGGCGGCTCATGTGGGCGAGCGCGCCCAGGTGATCGTCGATGGCATCGAGGAGACCGAGGACGGCGCCGAGCTGATTGGTCACGCCTGGTTCCAGGCGCCCGATTCCGATGGCGCGGTGCATCTGGACGCCAGCGAGGCGTCCGTGGGCGATATTCTGACGGTCGAGTTTACCGATAGCTTCTGCTATGAGCTTATCGGTCATGTTGTGGAGTAGGAGAGCGTCGTGGCTAACGAGAGCAATAAGGAACTGACGAGTGTTTGGACGCCCGCCAACATCGTGACGTGCGTTCGCATCGTCTTTATCCCGGTTTTCATGATCGTCTCGGCCCTGTCTCACGCGAGCGTTGCCGGTACGGACTGGAGCACCTTCGACGGCCCGCTCGCCGCCGCTGCCTTCATTCTGTATGTGATCCTGTCGTGCACCGATAAGGTCGACGGCTATCTAGCGCGCTCGCGCAACGAGATTACCGATTTCGGCAAGTTCTTGGACCCCATCGCCGACAAGCTGCTCGTGTTCTCGGCCCTGCTGCTGTTCCTGGATTTTGGCGCGGTGACCGTGTGGTCCGTGTTCATTATCCTGTTCCGTGAGCTGCTGGTGAGCGCCCTTCGCATGGTCGCGAGTGCTGCCGGCGTGGTCGTTGCCGCCGATAAGCTCGGCAAGTACAAGACGGCGACCACGATGGTCTCCATCTGCGGTTATCTGTGCGTCTTTGCGATGGCCGGCCTTCAGCTGGGGCCGGTGTCGATGCTGCTCGGTGTCTATTCGGTGTCGCGCTTCCTGTACGTCATCGCCGTGATTTTGACCGTTATCTCGGGCGCCCAGTACTTCTGGAACTGTCGCAAGATCGTCTTTTCGGTCTAGGTCCTGGTGGGTATGACGGAGTCTTATTTGCAGATTGCCGCAAACAACGAGGTACTGGCGCGCGATATTGTCGAGCGCGCAAGTGCCCGTGGTGTGACGGTGTCGACGGCGGAGTCGCTGACGGCGGGCATGATCGCCTCGACGATTGCCGATATCCCGGGTGCCTCGGCGGTGCTTCGTGGCGGCGCGGTGACCTATTGCGATGAGATCAAACATCGCGTTCTGGGTGTTGAGCAGGAGACGCTCGATCGGTTTAGCGCCGTGTCGCACCAGACGGCGCGTGAGATGGCCGCGGGCTCGCTGGACCTCTATCAGAGCGATGTGGCCGTAAGCGCAACGGGCTACGCTGGGCCCGATGGTGGCACCGAGCAGGACCCCGCCGGTACGTTCTATATTGGCTGGGCGCATCGCGCGGTCGATGGGGAAGTGCCGGTCGTGGACTCTGTGCGCTGCCACTATGAGGGCAACCGTTCGTGTGTTCGTGCCCATGCGGTCACGGAGGCATTGGGACGCATTGTCCGTGTACTCAATTCTATGGAATAGACGTGGTTTAAGGGGCCTTAGGGCCCCTTAATTGTGGAGATAGGGACCATTGACCGGAATTACGTTTGCGCTGGTACATGGCCTAAATTTGTTCGTGCATCCGTATTTGTGATTGGCGTGGTCAAGCGTTTGGTCGGTGATTGGTTGGCGTTTGGTCGGGTTTTGGAATGGTCGGGTGCATATGATGAATCTGAACGGTTGACCACGAACAGCCGTTCGTTTATTATCGTTTCAGGTTGTTAAGAGGAGGGCTATTCATGGCCAAGAATTCAGGTCCCGTTCGTACCGTTCATGCACGCACGACGGGTAAAGAGCGCGATGAGATGATCGCCACCACCAAGGCCGAGATCGAGAAGAAGTTCGGCCAGGGCTCTATTATGAGGTACGGCGACGGCGGTCCCGAGCTCGAGGTCGAGGCGATTCCGACGGGCTCTCTGGCGCTCGATGCCGCCTTGGGTATCGGCGGCGTTCCGCGCGGCCGTATCGTTGAGATTTATGGTCCCGAGTCCTCTGGTAAGACGACGCTTTCGCTTGAGATTCTTGCAGAGGCACAGGCCATGGGCGGCGTTGTGGCATTTATCGATGCCGAGCACGCGCTTGATCCTACCTATGCCGCGCGCATCGGTGTTGATATCGATGAGGTCCTCATTTCCCAGCCCGACACGGGCGAGCAGGCGCTCGAGATCGTCGATATGCTTGTGCGCTCCGGCGCCATCGACGCCATCGTCGTCGACTCTGTTGCCGCCTTGACTCCGCGTGCCGAGATCGAGGGCGAGATCGGTGACACGACAGTGGGTCTGCAGGCTCGCTTGATGAGCCAGGCGCTCCGCAAGCTCGCTGGCTCGCTTGCCAAGTCCAACACGACCTGCATCTTCATTAACCAGTTGCGCGAGAAGATCGGCGTCATGTTTGGCAACCCCGAGACCACCACGGGCGGACGCGCGCTCAAGTTCTTCTCTTCCGTGCGAATCGATATTCGCAAAATCGATACCATCAAGCTCAAGGACGAGGTTATCGGCAATCGCGTGCGCGCCAAGGTCGTTAAGAACAAGGTGGCCGCTCCGTTCCGCTCGGCTGAGTTTGACATCATGTACGGCACCGGCATCTCCAAAGAGGGCTCAATTCTGGATATGGCCGTCGAGTGCGGCATTTGCAAAAAGATGGGGTCCTGGTTTGCCTATGGCGAGGATAAGCTCGGCAACGGTCGCGAGGCCGCCAAGACATTCCTGCGCGAGCATCCCGATTGCGCCGACGAGATTGAGCACAAGGTTCGCCTTGCCTGCGGCCTTGAGTATGACGATGATGCCCCCTCCGAGGTTGAGTTGACCGATCAGCCCGCTCCCGAGGAGTTTGACGAGCTGTACGCCATCGATGGCTGCATCCCAGTTACAGTCGTCAAAGATGATGTTAG
>CAJMNK010000066.1 GCA_905214905.1 uncultured bacterium
CGCCGGTGATGGGGGCGTAGTTGGGGCCGCACTGCTCGTGGCTCTTCTCGTCCACACCGCCGTTGATGGCGTAGAGCAGGCACTTTGCCAGGTTGGCACGTGCGCCGAAGAACTGCATCTCCTTGCCGATGCGCATGGAGGACACGCAGCAGGCGATGCCGTAGTCGTCGCCGTGGTAAACGCGCATGAGGTCGTCGTTCTCGTACTGGATCGAGGAGCTGGCGACAGAAGTCTTGGCGCAGAACTTCTTGAAGTTCTCGGGCAGACGGGTCGACCACAGAACGGTCATGTTGGGCTCGGGGCTGGTGCCCATGTTCTCGAGCGTGTGCAGGTAGCGGTAGCTCATCTTGGTAACGAGCGTACGGCCGTCAACACCCATGCCGCCGATGGACTCGGTGACCCACTGCGGATCGCCGGTGAACAGGGCCTGGTACTCGGGGGTACGGGCAAACTTGACCATGCGGAGCTTCATGATGAAGTGATCCACGAACTCCTGGATCTGCTCCTCGGTGAAGGTACCATTGGCAAGGTCGCGCTCAGCGTAGATGTCGATGAACGTGGAGGTACGGCCGATGGACATAGCGGCGCCGTTCTGCTCCTTAACGGCAGCGAGGTAGGCGAAGTACATCCACTGGATGGCCTCCTGCGTGTTGGTAGCAGGGTTGGAAATATCGAAACCATAGGTCTCGGCCATCATCTTGAGCTCGCCGAGGGCGCGGATCTGCTCCTGCAGCTCCTCACGGTCGCGGATGTTGTCGGCGGTCATGACCGTCGGGGTGGAAGCCTTCTGGGCCTCCTTGTCCTTGATCAGGTAGTCGACACCGTACAGGGCGACACGACGGTAGTCGCCGATGATGCGGCCGCGGCCATAGCCATCGGGCAGACCGGTGATGATGTGGGCCGAGCGGCAAGCACGCATCTCGGGGGTGTAAACATCGAAGACGCCGGCGTTGTGAGTCTTGCGCTCGAAGGTGTAGCGCTCGACAACGTTCTCGTCGACCTTGTAGCCGTGCTGGCTGGCAGCCTGGCAAGCGATGCGGATACCACCGTTGACGTGCAGCGCGCGCTTGAGCGGCTTGTCAGTCTGGAGGCCAACAATGGTCTCCTTATCGCGGTGGGCGTTATCGATGTAGCCAGCGGGGTGGCTCACGATACCCGTGACGGTTTTGGTGTCCATATCGAGGACACCGCCCTGCTCGCGCTCCTTAAGCAGCAGGTCGAGAACCTCGCCCCACAGCTCCTTGGTACGCTCGGTCGGGCCGGCGAGGAACGACTCGTCGCCCTCGTAGGGGGTGTAGTTCTTCTGGATGAAGTCTCGGACGTCAACCTCTCCCGTCCAAATGCCTTCCTTGAAGCCTTCCCATGCCTCCTGCATTGTGTAACCACGCTCCTAGTTACGTGTAATGCGGCGCTCTCTCACACCGCTGCTTATTGAATTCTTGAATGTTCGACCTGCATGACCGGTTTCATTCGCCTTCCGTCGCGCGTTAGCACGGGGAAAACGTTTATTCACCTTGGTCTTGCAACCCGAAACCCAAGATTTCACCCGTCTGTGAAGGATAACATAGCCACCCCTCTCATCAGGGCTGTTATATGTTTCTTTTTTTATCACATTAGGTTATTTTTAACAAATCCGCAGGAAACGCAGCCGCCATCAGCTACCGTTCACCGATTTGTATGGTATTTTTCCTTGCCTTTGTACGACGTTCACTCTAGCTGTTATGCCAGTTTTAGCAGGGTAAAGTGCCCCAGAGACCCTTCAGAAACTGAAGGGCGGCCACGGGATTTCCCCCGTGGCCGCCCTGTGGCGTGGCTAGTTATTTAGCTTTAATTGCCGTTTGGCATTAGGCGGCTGCGGAGGCCTTGTCGGTCGTTGCCTTGCCGTTGCTCTGCTGGCCCTCAAAATGCTTGTAGCACCAGCTGGTGACCAGCGGGGTCAAAATGGCCGTCACGATAGCGCACGCTGCAACCTGTGCCGTAGCCGTCGCGAGCACGGCGCCACCGTACATGGCCCCGTTGACGCTTGCCATGGCAGCAGGCGTGGCCACATTGGCTCCGGCGCAGCTCGAAATGGCCGCACCTGCGACACCCGTACCGCCTGTGAGCTTATCGACTGCGATGACGGGAATTGCAAAGACCACCGAGCAGATCACGCCGAGCAGAATACCGGGAAGACCGCCATTAATGAGCTGGCCAAAGGTCATGGTCGAGCCCATGGCAAAGAAGACGAGCACGATGACGGCGGAAAGTGCCGGCGCCATCATCTTCTTAAAGCTGGGGAAGAGGTTGCCCAGAATAATGCCGACGACGATCGGCAGGATGGCACCCACGAGCGACCAGCCAATCGGAGCCTGGCCGGCAGCACCGAGCACGATCATCGTGACCGGAGGGCCGACAACGAGCGTGGTGATTGCGACAGCGCCACGCTCGGCCTCGTTGCCCATGGTGCCCATCAGACCAGCGTACATAGCGTTGTTGGCGCCGGTGCAAGCCGCCAGCATCACCATAGCAGAGATGCCAAACAGGTTGTCGTTGAACACATAAAGGATGAGCAGCGACACGGCAACGACCACGATTTGCTTGACGGCGATGATGATGGCACCACGGGCAGCGGCGGCAGGAGCACTCTTAAACGAAATCGTCGTACCGACGATAAGCAAAAAAGCGCCCACGAGCGGGCCTGCACCCTGCTGGGTCATACCAAGCGTAAAGCTGCCGAGCGTTTTGAACAGGTCGGGGAACAGCGTGTTGAGCAGGCAGCCCAACAAAAGCGGCACCAAAATATTGGCACCCGGGATGGAGGACATCTTAAAGAACGGCTCCTTTGCCGCCGGCGCCTCCACCGCAGTCGATTCACTCATATATATCTCCTTTGGATGCATGCGAATCGTAGCCGCACGCGCCTATATCAGAAAGAAGGCGACGGTCCCGAGTCGCAGGAGCCGTCGCCGAATAATCGTCGTGGGGTATTACCCGTCCAGGACGATGCCGCCGTCGCAGTCACCGATCTCGCCGTTCACGAAGCTGGCGAGGTCGGAAGCGAAGAACAGCACCATCTGCGCAGGCTCACTGGCCTGGGCGGCGCGGCCCAGAGGGATACCGTTGATGATGCGCTGAGAGTTCTCGTCAGAGAGAATCGAGGTCATATCGGTAAGGGTGAGCGACGGGCATACAGCGTTGCAGCGGACACCAAACTTGCCGCCTTCCTTGGCGACTGCCTTGGTTAGACCGTTAACACCGGCCTTGGAGCTGGCGTAGGCAGCGGTGCCGAGCAGGCCGCCACCGATCTTGCCAGCAACGGAGCTCACGTTGACGATAGTGCCGGCATGTGCCGCCTTAAAGTGCGGGTACACGGCATTCATCATAGTGAAGGTACCGTTGAGGTTGATGTCGATGGTGCGACGCCACTCGGTGTCATCGATCTCGTCAAACTTCTTGGTGCTGATGACGCCAGCGCAGTTGATCAGAATGTTGGTTTGCGGCAGGTCCGTGAAAATCAGCTCGACGGTCTCGCGCGCCTTGGGCGCATCGGCAACATCGAGCTGGTAGAACTTGTTGCCTTCGCCAAGCTCGGCCACAGCGGCCTCGCCCTTAGCAGCGTTCCTTGCGATGAGCGCGACATGTCCGCCGCCCGCGACGATGCCCTTGGCGATCTCGAGGCCAATGCCCTGAGTGCCACCGGTAACGATCGCGGTTTTACCCGTGAAGTCAAATGCCATGACTCCAACCCCCTTGATTCAGGTGTCTCCTTGCGGGAAGTTGGAGCATCGCACGTGGCGATTATATGAGTCCTAGTCGTCATGGTGGTGACAACCCCTCGCCTAACCGCGTGCATAATAGTTCTTTGAAACGCTTCAGCAATTGAATGATTTTAAGTCTTTATGCGCTCTTTATATTGCCTAGCGGGCAAGTAGTTTTTTGGGACATGTCCCAAAATCTACCGCATAGGGTACGCGTGCAAGGGTATCATCTTTCACCGAAAATAGTTTCTAGTGTTAGGGGTTTTCGGTGGAAGATACCGATTTCCATGAGCTTGGGCGTCAGCTCTTAACTGAGTTTGGCAGCATGCATCAGCGCATTTCGCGCTTTGCGGACAAAGCTCTCGGCGGCGAGATGGCTGTCATGCGCGCTCTCATGCTCGCTGGCGGTTCGCTCACGCCGAGCGAACTCGCTGATCGCGCCTGGGTCTCGAGCGCCCGCATCGCCAACATCCTGCGCGCCCTCGAAACCAAGGGCTGGGTCGAGCGCGAGCACTCAAAGACCGACCGTCGTCGCGTACACGTCACGGTGACCGACAAAGGCCGACAAGATCTCGAAATCAAACGTCGGGAATTCGAGAAACGCACCGCGGCCTTCCTCGAGCAGCTCGGCGAAACAGATACCCAAGAGATGGTGCGCCTCCTAAGGCGTGCCAACGAAATTATCGATCGCAATCAAGAAAGGAGAGATGCCGAATGAGGATTCTCAAGCTCTTTAAAAAGCATATCCTGGCGCTACTCACGGCTATCGTACTTATCGTAATCAGCTGCAATGCCGACCTAGCGCTACCTACGTATATGAGTGACATCGTCGATGTGGGCGTGCAGCAAGGCGGCATCGCCTCGCCCGTGCCCGACACCATTCGCGCCGAATCGCTCGACGACCTTGAGCTCTTTATGAGCGCCAAGGACGCCAAGACGGTAGAAGCTGCGTTTGGCAAGGCAGACAAAAACGGCATTCGCACGTACAAGGGCACCGAGGAAGAGCGTGCCGATGGCGGCAAGATTGCCGACATTATGAGCCTGCCCGAGACCGTCGTCCTTTCGCTCAACCAGGACATCGACGCCAGTTCCATGGGCGACATGATGGGCTCGTCCAGCGAGAAAGACAGTAACGCTGCCCAGGCCATGCCCACCCCCGAGCAAATGGCAGCGATGACGCCCAAGCAGCTCGCCGAGATGCAGCAGAAGGCCGCAGCGGCGCAGAACATGCAAAAGCAGATTGATGCCGACGGCGGTAAGATCACCATGAAGAGCCTGCGCCTGGGTGTCGAGGGCGGTCTGGTAGACCAAAGCAAGCTCGTCGAGGGCGCCAACCAAATGGCGGACAAAATGGGCTCCATGTCGGGCTCCATCGTGACCCAGCGCGCCGTGAGCTATGTACAGGACGAGTACAAGGCGCAGGGCATCGACCCCGCTGACGTGCAGAACGCCTACCTGAGCCGCATGGCGACCACGATGTTTGGTCTGTGCCTCGTGTCGCTCGTCGCCACCATCCTGACCGGTGCCGTGGCCTCGCGCACCGCCTGTTCCATCGCCCGCGACCTGCGCCGCGAGACCTTCAACAAGGTTATGCACTTCTCGCCGGCCGAGGTGGGCAAGTTTAGCCAGGCCTCGCTCATCACCCGCTGCACCAACGACATTCAGCAGATCCAGATGGCCGCAACCCTGTTCATCCGCATGTGCCTGATGGCCCCCGTCATGGGCATCGTCGCTGTCATGCGTGTCCTGGCCAACCACACCGGCTTGGAGTGGACCATCGCCGTGGCCATCATCGCGGTCTCGGCCGTCGTCGGCGTGCTTATGGGCCTCACCATGCCCAAGTTCAAAAAGATGCAGAGCTTTGTGGACCGTGTGAACCTTACCGCCCGCGAGCTGCTCGACGGCCTTATGCCTATCCGTTCGTTCAACCGCGAGGAGCATGAGCTCGAGCGTTTTGACAAGGCGTCGCTCGACCTGATGACCACGCAGCTCTACACCAACCGCGCCATGAGCTTTATGATGCCGCTCATGATGCTCGTCATGAACTGCATCACCGTGCTTATCGTCTGGTTTGGCGCCCAGGGCGTGTCCGACGGCGTGATGCAGGTCGGCAACATGATGGCGTTTATCTCCTATACCATGCAGATCGTCATGGCGTTTATGATCCTCACCATGGTTTCGGTCATCCTGCCCCGCGCCGAGGTCGCAGCCGAGCGCGTGGAAGAGGTCATCACCTGCCCCACGAGCATCAACGACCCTGCCTCGCCCAAACTGCCCGCAGCCAGCGCGCCGCGCGGTGAGCTCACCTTCCGCGACGTGAGCTTCCAGTATCCCGATGCCCGCGCCGACGTCATTAGCGGCGTAAACTTCACCACGCACGCCGGCCAGATGCTCGGCATCATTGGCTCCACGGGTTCGGGCAAGTCCACGCTCGTGCAGCTGATTCCGCGCCTGTACGACGTGACGGGCGGCAGCATTTCGCTCGACGGCGTCGACGTGCGCGATATGACCCTCTCCGAGCTTCGCCGCCGCATCGGTTACATCCCGCAGCAGGGGCGCCTGTTCTCGGGCACCATCGAGAGCAACCTCAAGTTTGCCGGCGACATGGTAAGTGACGAGGATATGCGCCAGGCAGCACGCGTCGCCCAGGCGGAAGACTTTATCGCCGAGCGCGAGGGCGGCTACGACTCCCCCATCAGCCAGGGCGGCTCCAATGTCTCGGGCGGTCAGCGCCAACGCCTGGCCATCGCCCGCGCGTTGGCCAAAAAGCCCGAGGTCGTGGTGTTCGATGACTCGTTTAGCGCCCTCGACTACAAGACCGACGCGCGCCTGCGCGAGGAGCTGGCCAAAAACGTTACCGACGCCGCGCTCGTGGTCGTGGCCCAGCGCATCGCGACCATCATGCACGCCGACCAGATCATCGTGCTCGACGACGGCCACGTAGTGGGCACCGGCACGCACGAGGAGCTGCTGCGCAGCTGCCCGGCGTACCTGGAGATCGCACAGTCGCAGCTTTCCGCCGAGGAGCTGGGGCTTACCCAAGAAGAGATTGAAGCCGTTATGGAAGGAGGCGAGCGCTAATGGCAGACGAAACCAAGACTCAGATTCCCAAGCCAACCCGCCAGCGCGGTCCCATGGGCCGCATGGGTGGCATGGGCCGCGGCGAAAAGGCCAAGGACTTTAAGGGCACCATGAGGCAGCTGCTCGGCTATATCGGCCAGCACAAGATTGCCGTGTTTACCGCCGTCGCCTTTGCCGTGTGCTCGGTCATCTTTAACATTGTGGGGCCCAAGGTGCTCGGCCAGGTTACGACTAAGCTGTTTGAGGGCTTGGTTGCCAAGGTCAACGGCACCGGCGATGTCGACTTTGCCTGGATCGCCAAGACGCTCGGCTTTTTGCTCTGTCTGTATCTGGCGAGCTCTGCCTGCAGCCTGATCCAAGGCTGGCTCATGACCGGCGTCACGCAAAAAATTTGTTATCGCATGCGCAAGGAGATCGCCGCCAAGATCGCCGTCGTTCCGATGAGTTACTTCAACGGCCACAGCAAGGGCGACGTACTCAGTCGCATCACCAACGACGTCGATACGCTCGGCCAGTCGCTCAACCAAAGCGTGACGCAGCTCATCACGTCTGTCACGCAGATTATCGGCGTGCTCGTCATGATGCTGTCGATCAGTCTGCCGCTCACCGGCGTCACCGTGCTCACGCTGCCGGCCGCCGCGATTATCCTGGCTGTGATGATTCACTTCTCGCAGCCGTACTTCCGCGAGCAGCAGCAGGTTCTGGGCACCGTCAACGGCATTATCGAGGAGGACTTTGCCGGCCAGAACGTCATTCAGGTGTTCGACCGCGCCGAGGCCTCGATCGAGGAGTTCGACCGTCAAAACGACCGCCTCTTTATTAGTGGCTGGCGCTCGCAGTTCCTGTCGGGCCTGATGATGCCGCTTATGAGCCTGGTGGGCAACATGGGCTACGTGGGCGTCGTCGTGGTAGGCGCGCAGCTCGCGCTGACCGGCAATGCCACGCCCGGCGACATTCAGAGCTTTATCCAGTACGTTCGCAACTTTACGCAGCCGGTGCAGCAGCTGGGCAACGTGAGCAACACGATGCAGTCGATGGCCGCCGCCACCGAGCGCGTCTTTGAGTTCCTGGCCGCGCCCGAGGAGGAGCAGAAGGCCGACGCGCAGATTCCCGAGAAGCGCCCCGGTCATGTGGAGTTTGACCATGTGAAGTTTGGCTACACGCCCGACAAGACCATCATCCACGACTTTAGCTGCGAGGCTAAGCCCGGCCAGACCATCGCCATCGTCGGTCCCACCGGCGCCGGCAAGACCACGCTCATTAAGCTGCTGCAGCGCTTTTACGACGTGGACGGCGGTTCGCTGCGCGTCGAGGGCGTCGACGTGCGCGACTGGGACCGCGCGGCGCTGCGCGGCGAGTTTGCCATGGTGCTGCAGGACACCTGGCTGTTTAACGGCACCATCCGCGAGAACATCCGCTACGGACGCCCCGATGCGACCGACGCCGAGGTCGAGGCCGCCGCACGCGCCGCACGCTGCGACCACTTTATCCATACGCTCGCCGGTGGCTACGACTTTATGATCAACGAGGAGGGCACTAACCTGTCGCAGGGTCAGCGCCAGCTCGTGACCATCGCCCGTGCCATTTTGGCCGACCGCCCGGCACTGATTCTGGACGAGGCGACTTCCAACGTCGATACCCGTACCGAGGAGCTCATTCAGCGCGCCATGGATGCGCTAATGCAGGGCCGCACGAGCTTTGTCATCGCGCATCGCCTGTCCACGATCCGCAACGCCGACGTGATCTTGGTGATTCGCGACGGCGACATCGTCGAGAAGGGCACGCACGACGAGCTGCTCGCCCAAGGCGGCTTCTACGCCGACCTGTACAATTCGCAGTTCGACGAAGCGGCGTAACAACCGGCGGCAAACAACCGCAATACCCAAAGAATGGGGGCGCAGGACAACCAGCGCCCCCATTTTTCGTTCTGCGGCCCTTGGACCGCATCCCCTGGAGCCGAATTGACGGTCCTTTCCAGCCCCTGTGGGCAAAAAATGGCAAATATGAGTACTGTTACCTTTTTAGTAACAGCCAAAACAGCCCCATATGCTGCCCGCACGGCTTGCAAGCGCCCCTAAATTACTCAAATAGTTCTATAGCGGGCTTATATGTGTTAAGGTTAATGAACATATTTTCTGTTATGTCTATTATCTTATGCCGGCAATATGACACTACGATAGCAACAGTACTCATATTTGCCATTTTTTGCCCACAGGGTGTTTCCCGGGGAACCGACAACAGCCATAGGGCCCCGCGTAGCGCCACTCCCTCCCGGCATCCGCCGGCGTTTCCCCAGATAAAACCTACCAAAATAAACCTGTCCCTATTTGGTAGGTTTCGGGGCGGCGAGGGGTTGCACTTTAGCGTGCGACAGCGGATAATGCCGAGCATTCGACAATGTTCTCGATGCCATCAATTGATTGAGGAGGCCCCGTATGGCCATGGAATTCAAACGCAGGTTGCCGATCCCCATGGAGATCCGCGAGGAAATGCCGCTCTCCGCCGAGCTTACCGCCAAGAAGCAGGCATTCGATGCCGAAGTCGCCAAGGTCTTTACCGGCGAGGACGCACGTAAGGTGCTCATCATCGGCCCGTGCTCTGCCGACCGCGAGGATTCGGTCCTCGAGTACATGAACCGCCTGGCCAAGACCGCCGAGGAGGTCAAGGATAAGCTCATCATCATTCCGCGTGTCTACACCAACAAGCCGCGCACCAAGGGCACTGGCTACAAGGGCCTACTGCACAATCCCGACCCCGAGGCACCCGATGACCTGCTCGAGGGCGTCAAGGCCATTCGCCACATGCACCTGCGCGTCATCGAGGAGACCGGCTTTTTCACTGCCGACGAGATGCTCTACCCGTCCAACTACCAGTACCTCGTCGACCTGCTGAGCTATGTCGCCGTGGGCGCGCGCTCGGTCGAGAACCAGGAACACCGTCTGGTGTCGAGTGGCATTTCGGTGCCTGTGGGCATGAAGAATCCCACTGCCGGCTCTACCACCGTTATGCTCAACTCCATTTACGCTGCGCAGGCGCACCAGAGCTTCATCTTCCGCAACTGGGAGGTCGAGTGCGACGGCAATCCGCTCGCGCACGCCGTCATGCGCGGCTACATTGGCCTCGACGGCCGCACCTACCCCAACTACCACTACGAGCACCTCGAGCGCCTGGCCGAGCGCTATACCGAGCACGCCGGCTATGCCAATCCGGCAGCGGTCATCGACTGCAACCACGACAACTCGGGCAAGCGTCCACTGGAGCAGTATCGCATTTGCAAGGAGGTGCTCGACAGCTGCCGCCGCAACGAAGCTATCTCCAGGCTGGTCAAGGGCTTTATGATCGAGTCCTACCTTGAGGACGGCAACCAGCCGGTCGACGGCGGCGTCTTTGGCAAGTCGATCACCGATCCGTGCCTGGGCTGGGAAAAGACCGACTACCTCATTCACGAGATCGCGGAGCGGGTTTAGTTACGCGGGTTTACCAACCCGCGTAACGGCTCGACGCTGCAAACCCGCCAGAGCGGCAATCTGCCTTTCAACTGCGGCGGCAT
>CAJMNK010000067.1 GCA_905214905.1 uncultured bacterium
CGCTTGCCTGGGGCGCGGGCTTGGCGGTCTGCGGCTGAGGCTGGGGTGCAGGCTCGGGCCCGGGCTCCAGGTCGGGCTCGATGACGGTCGCCTGGACCTTCTGTACCTTAGGGGCTGCCGGCTGTGGCTCGGGCTTGGGGCCCAGAACAGGTGCGGATTCCGGTTTTGCTTTGGCGACGGGCTCCGAAGCCACGGCTGCGGACTCGGCGTTGCGATAAGCGCGCTCCAACAGGAACTCCTGCGAGTTAAAGGGCTTCTCACCCTCTTTTCGCTCTACGGGAACCCAGGTGCCGTCGCTCGTCAGGCTACGTGCCTTCACGTTGTCGCGCAGCTGCACGCCCATGTACTCGTGCACCAGCGCGCGGCAGGTGGGGTCGAGCACGGGGAAGGCGATCTCTACGCGATGCTCGGTGTTGCGCGTCATCATGTCGGCAGAACTCAGGTAGATCATGTCCGAGTCCACGCCGAAGGCATAGACGCGCGCGTGCTCCAAGAAACGTCCGACGATAGAACGTACGTGCACGTTTTCGGTCTTGCCCGCAATGTTGGGCTTCAGGCACGAGATACCGCGGATGATCATGTCCACGCGCACACCGGCACACGATGCCTCGGCGATCTTGTCGATAACCTCGCGGTCGGTCAGCGAGTTGAGCTTAAAGAACACGCGGGCGGGCTCGCCAGCGAGAGCGCGCTGAATCTCGCGATCCAGGCCGCGCATGATGAGCGGCTTGAGGCCTACGGGCGCCACACCCAAAAAGCGGTAGTCGCCGCGCAGGTTGCCCAGCGACAGGTTGCGGAAGAACAGGTTGGCGTCCTCGCCGATGCCGGGGTGGGCGGTCATGAGCATAAAGTCGCTGTAGAGTTTGGCCGTCTTCTCGTTAAAGTTGCCGGTGCCCAAAAGCGTGAGGCGGGTGAGCGCCATGCCCTCGCGATAGGTGAGCTGGCAGATCTTGGAGTGGCATTTAAAGCCCTCGGAACCATAGATGACGGTGCAGCCGGCCTCTTCCAGACGCTCGGCCCACTCGATGTTGTTCTGCTCGTCAAAGCGGGCACGAAGTTCCATGAGCACCGTGACTTCTTTGCCGTTCTCGGCGGCATCGATCAACGACTCGCACAGGCGGCTCTGCTTGGCCACGCGGTAGAGCGTGATGCGTAGCGAGATGCACTCGGGGTCGTATGCGGCCTCGTGTACCAGGTCCAGGAACGGATTCATGGCCTCGTAGGGGTAAAAGAGCAACTTGTCGCCCTGCAACACCTGCTCACGAATGGAGCGGGACATGTCGATGGTGGGGTTGGGCTGCGGCTTAAACGGCGTAAAGAGGAGCTCGTTGCGCAGGTGCTCGGGAATTTTGCCCTCGATGCCAAAGACGTAGCCCAGGTCGAGTGGGATATCGCAGGTAAAAACCGAGCGGCGCGAAAGCTCGAGCGCTTTGCGGATGGTCTTGAGCGTCTCCTTCTCGAGCGAACCGGAGACGGCAAGCACCACCGGTTGCAGGCGCAGACGCTTCTTGAGGATGCGCTTCATGTGCTGGCGGTAATCCTCTTCCTCCTCGACGCCCTCGCCGTCCGGGTCGATATCGGCATTGCGGGTGACGCGGATCAGAGCGCGGTCGAGCGGCTTATAGGAGCCAAAGCAGCTGTCCAGGCAGGCGAGAATGACGTCCTCGAGCAAGATGTAGGAGTAGGTGCCGGCGGGCGAGGGGATCTCGACCACGCGGTTCATCGAGGCGGGAATCTCGATAAGGCCCAGCAGGCTCTCCTCGTCCGTGACACCGTCCAGTCCGCAAGCTAGATAGAGCGCGCCGTTGCGCAGGTTGGGGAAGGGGTGGCGCGGGTCAATGACCAGCGGCGAGATGACCGGTGACACGTAGGCCTGGAAGTAGCGGGTGACAAAGGTGCGTTCCTCGGGCGTAAGCGAATCGATACGAGCGCGGTGAACGCCCAGGGCGTCGAGTTTGCCCTCGATGCTCTTGAAGATGGACTCCCAACGGGTAAGGAGTCCGGGCATTTCGGCCATGACGGCATCGACCTGTTCGGAGGCGGTCATATTGCTCTTGTTGTCCACGGGCTGTTTTTTGAGTTCTGCCAGGTCGGACAGGCCGCCCACGCGCACCATGAGAAACTCGTCGAGGTTGGACTCGAAGATCGACACGAACTTGAGGCGCTCAAACAGCGGGACGGTCTCGTCGAAGGCCTCGTCAAGCACGCGGTTATCAAAGCGCAGCCAGCTAAGCTCTCGGTTTTGCGTATACGAAAAATCACGCGGCGGCTTGCGCAACTTGGCGGCCTTTTGCTTCTTTTCGATTTTGCTCGGCATATGCATCCGTCCGTTCAGTCCCCGCAGGGGACGATAGCCTAACTCTATTTACTATTGTCTCAATTTAGTCGCCCGCTGGCACGGACGTATCGCGCGAACGGTATCTTTACCTACTTCTTACGATGCCCGGCCATAGAACTAACGCTCGCGACACTATTGCTAGCGTTCAATATTCTCACTCAACTGATAAGGATGCGTGAATAAGAATGATGGCAAGCTGAATATCATCGAATTCGGTCCAAAACGTGGGCTAGCTTCATTTATATACATAAAACCGTTTTACCTATGCAATTCTGAATCATGGATTTATAGATGCGATGTGGGATAATTTATAGGAAAAAGAGCGTTTACCTTTGAAAAGGTACTTTAGAGCGCCGAAGTGCATCATGGGGTAATCACATGCGATATACCGTTCATCGCACTTTGTTGACCGTTCGGGGGCGAGGTGGAATTGCGGGTGGAATTTGGATATAACTAGAGCCGTCAGCAAGCAGCGCCCGTTACGGAAGGGCGCTGATAGATTCGGCCGAAAGGCCCGAAAGAAAGGTAGGAGGCCATGACGAAAGGTCTGCACGTGCCTTCCGAGATCGGCAAGCTCAGGAAGGTCTGCCTGCACCGTCCCGGCGACGAGCTCCTCAACCTGCCGCCCGACGAGCTCGAGCGACTCCTGTTCGACGACGTCCCGTTCCTTGAGGTCGCGCAGCAGGAGCACGACACCTTCGCCCAGATCCTGAGGGACCAGGGCGTGGAGGTGCTCTACCTCGAGAACCTCGTCGCAGAGGTGTTCGACCAGGTCCCCGGCGCCCGCGCCGAGTTCACCGACCAGTACATCGCCGAGGCGGGCATCCGCGGCCAGCACATGCCGCAGATCGTCCGCGAGAAGCTGGACTCCATCGAGGACAACCTCGAGTTCGTCAAGAAGACCATGGCCGGCATGACCAAGGCCGAGATCGACATGCCCCTCACGGCGTCCACGACCCTCGACTCCCTGGTCAACTCCGAGTCCGAGTCCGACCTGATCATCGACCCGATGCCCAACCTCTACTTCACCCGCGACCCGTTCGCGGTCGTCGGCGAGGGCGTCAACCTCAACCGCATGTACTCGGTCACCCGCAACCGCGAGACCCTGTACGGCAAGTACGTCTTCAAGTACCACCCCGACTACAAGGACGTCTCCCTGTACTTCCGCCGCGACTGCCAGTTCCACACCGAGGGCGGCGACGTGCTGAACATCAACGAGAAGACCCTCGCCGTCGGCATCTCCCAGCGCACCCAGGCGGCCGCCATCGACGTCATGGCCCAGAACATCTTCTGGAACTCCGACTCCAAGGTCGAGCGCATCCTGGCCTTCGACATCCCCGTCTCGCGCGCCTTCATGCACCTCGACACGGTCTTCACCCAGATCGACGTCGATAAGTTCACGATCCACCCCGCCATCATGGGCACCCTGCGCGTCTACGAGCTGACCGCCGGCAAGAACCCGGGCGACGTGAACATCCGCCTGATCGAGGACACCCTCGAGCACGTCCTGGAGGACGCCACCGGCGTCGACCAGGTCAAGCTGATCCCCTGCGGCGGCGGCGACCCGATCGCGGCCTCCCGCGAGCAGTGGAACGACGGCTCCAACACCCTGTGCGTCGAGCCCGGCAAGATCTGCGTCTACGCCCGCAACACCGTCACCAACGACGTGCTGTACAAGGAGGGCCTGGACCTTCTCGTCGTGCCCTCCGCCGAGCTCTCCCGCGGCCGCGGCGGCCCGCGCTGCATGAGCATGCCCTTCTGGCGCGAGGACCTCTAAGGTCTTCAAGGACCCGTACAGGTCTTAATACATACATCTAGCTGCCATTAGATGTCTCTCATTGGGGCGGTGCGGGTATTCGCACCGCCCCAATCTTGTATGAGGAACGTCAACACGATTGGATGACTGCTTTTGTAAGGAGCTTGGCCATGGATATCAAGACAATTGGCGTTGAGGAATGGCTCAACGTTTGGGAGAAGAGTGCTACCTGGGATATCGCTCAGTCGACGATTTCGTCGCTCACCATGGGCGAGCTGTGCGCGCTCGACGAGCAGGACGGCGCCACGTTCTATGAGCGCCTGGATCGCGAGAAGATGAATTACGGCTGGATCGAGGGTTCGCCGGAGTTTAAGGCCGAAGTCGCCAAGCTGTATCGTCGCGAGGTCAATCCCGATCACATTTTGCAGACCAATGGCTGTACGGGTGCTAACCTCAATGCCATCATGGCTGTTGTCGAGCCCGGCGATCACGTGATTGCCGAGTGGCCCACCTATGCGCCGCTCTATGAGATTCCGCGTACGTTCGGTGCCGAGGTCGAGTATTGGGAGCTTCGCGAGGAGCTCGGCTGGAAGCCCGATATCGAACAGCTCAAGCGCCTGGTTCGCCCCACCACCAAGCTCATCTGCATCAATAACGCATCGAACCCCATCGGTGCGGTGCTCGATGCCGATACGCTCGGCCAGATTGCCGAGATCGCCCGTTCGGTGGGCGCCTACGTGCTGTGCGATGAGGTGTATCTGCCGCTCGAGAACACCGAGTCCTTTATATCGATGGCCGACGTGTACGAGAAGGCCATCGTCACCAACTCGGTGTCCAAGACCTATTCGACGCCTGCGGCTCGCGTGGGCTGGGTCGTGGCCGACGAAGAGGTCTCCAACCGCATCCGCACCTATCGTGACTACACCATGATCTGCGGCGGCGTGTTCAACGACGCCCTGGCGACCTACGTGCTCGAGCACAAGGACAAGATTCTCGAACGCAACCGCAAGATCGTGTTTGGCAACCGCGATATCGCGCAGGCTTGGATCGACACGCAGCATCGTGTCTCCTGGACGGCCCCGCAGGGTGTGTCCACCTCGTTTATCAAGCTGGACATTCCCGAGGATGACGAGGAGTTCTGCAAGCGCTTGCTGACCGAGAGGGGAGTGCTGTTGGTTCCCGGCAGCCGCTTTGAGCTTCCCTGCGGCGCACGCCTGGGCTACTGCGCGAGCGAGGACGTTCTGCGCGAGGGGCTGAGGCTTCTGGGCGAGGCACTGGCGGAGTTCGATCGCTAGGATCACGACTCCCTTCGAAGGCCGTATTCAAATTGGCCGACGATAATCGAAAAAGGGCCTGTTTCCCTAGGGGAAGCGGGCCCTTTTTTCTATACCGAGAAGTCAAGTTGTTACAAATGGGGCCGTAAAGCAAGCCGGTATTCGCTGGGCCTTATACTGAGCTTCCGGTGAACGGTATCAAGCGTCTGGTAAACGGTAATTCGTTTACCAGAAATGAATAGGACAAACTTTTTTCTGAATAAAAATGAAAATGGTTGAGACGCGGTATGAATCGCTAATTCTATTCATAGCTCTATTGGAAATATGCAATTTGAGGGTGGTTTAATAAAGTTTAGTTCCATTTGATTATTGGATTGAATACGCGTTTAAGCACGTAAATACACTTTATTAAATCGAAGTGTGCCATGCGTGAAGTATATGTGTATGCCGTTCACCCCTCATATAAAACCGTTCGGGGGCGAGGTGGAAGTATGAACTGAATTTGGATATAAATATGTCGTCAGCAATAACGCCTCACACGGAGGGGCGCTAACGAATCGGCCCCGACAAGGGCCCGAAAGAAAGGTAGGAGGCCATGACGAAAGGTCTGCACGTGCCTTCCGAGATCGGCAAGCTCAGGAAGGTCTGCCTGCACCGTCCCGGCGACGAGCTCCTCAACCTGCCGCCCGACGAGCTCGAGCGACTCCTGTTCGACGACGTCCCGTTCCTTGAGGTCGCGCAGCAGGAGCACGACACCTTCGCCCAGATCCTGAGGGACCAGGGCGTGGAGGTGCTCTACCTCGAGAACCTCGTCGCAGAGGTGTTCGACCAGGTCCCCGGCGCCCGCGCCGAGTTCACCGACCAGTACATCGCCGAGGCGGGCATCCGCGGCCAGCACATGCCGCAGATCGTCCGCGAGAAGCTGGACTCCATCGAGGACAACCTCGAGTTCGTCAAGAAGACCATGGCCGGCATGACCAAGGCCGAGATCGACATGCCCCTCACGGCGTCCACGACCCTCGACTCCCTGGTCAACTCCGAGTCCGAGTCCGACCTGATCATCGACCCGATGCCCAACCTCTACTTCACCCGCGACCCGTTCGCGGTCGTCGGCGAGGGCGTCAACCTCAACCGCATGTACTCGGTCACCCGCAACCGCGAGACCCTGTACGGCAAGTACGTCTTCAAGTACCACCCCGACTACAAGGACGTCTCCCTGTACTTCCGCCGCGACTGCCAGTTCCACACCGAGGGCGGCGACGTGCTGAACATCAACGAGAAGACCCTCGCCGTCGGCATCTCCCAGCGCACCCAGGCGGCCGCCATCGACGTCATGGCCCAGAACATCTTCTGGAACTCCGACTCCAAGGTCGAGCGCATCCTGGCCTTCGACATCCCCGTCTCGCGCGCCTTCATGCACCTCGACACGGTCTTCACCCAGATCGACGTCGATAAGTTCACGATCCACCCCGCCATCATGGGCACCCTGCGCGTCTACGAGCTGACCGCCGGCAAGAACCCGGGCGACGTGAACATCCGCCTGATCGAGGACACCCTCGAGCACGTCCTGGAGGACGCCACCGGCGTCGACCAGGTCAAGCTGATCCCCTGCGGCGGCGGCGACCCGATCGCGGCCTCCCGCGAGCAGTGGAACGACGGCTCCAACACCCTGTGCGTCGAGCCCGGCAAGATCTGCGTCTACGCCCGCAACACCGTCACCAACGACGTGCTGTACAAGGAGGGCCTGGACCTTCTCGTCGTGCCCTCCGCCGAGCTCTCCCGCGGCCGCGGCGGCCCGCGCTGCATGAGCATGCCCTTCTGGCGCGAGGACCTCTAAGTCTTTAACGTTCCGGTGCGGTCTCCCTACAACCGCACCGGTTTCGCCCGTCAAACGGGCGCTATTACGTTAGTAATTAAGGAATTCATTTCTTCGAAAGGAAACGAACCATGGGTGTTAACCTCTCCGGCCGTAGCTTCCTCAAGCTTCTCGACCTCACCACCGAGGAGATCGAGTACCTGCTCAAGCTCTCCAAGAACTTCAAGGATATGAAGCGCGCTGGCGTTCCTCACCGCTATCTCGAGGGCAAGAACATCGTTCTGCTCTTCCAGAAGACCTCCACTCGTACCCGCTGCGCCTTCGAGGTCGGCGGCATGGACCTGGGCATGGGCGTCACCTACCTCGATCCCGGTTCGTCGCAGATGGGCAAGAAGGAGTCCATCGAGGACACCGCCCGCGTTCTCGGCCGCATGTATGACGGCATCGAGTTCCGTGGCTTTGCCCAGGACGACGTCGAGGAGCTCGCCGCTAAGTCCGGCGTGCCCGTCTGGAACGGCCTGACCACCGAGTGGCACCCCACCCAGATGCTCGCCGACATCCTGACCGTCCAGGAGAACTTCAACTACGACATCAAGGGCAAGACCCTCGTCTTCATGGGCGACTGCAAGAACAACGTTGCTCGCTCCCTCATGGTTGTCTGCTCCAAGCTCGGCATGAACTTCGTGGCCTGCGGCCCCGAGGAGTGCATGCCCGCTGACGACGTCATCGAGGCCTGCAAGCCCATCGCCGAGGCCAACGGCTGCACCATCAAGCTGACCACCGACGTCAAGGACGGCGTCACCGGTGCCGACGTCATCTACACCGACGTGTGGGTCTCCATGGGCGAGCCCGACGAGGTCTGGGCCGAGCGCATCGCTCAGCTCACCCCGTATCGTGTCACCTCCGAGGTCATGGCTATGGCCAACCCGGGTGCCATCTTCCTGCACTGCCTGCCCAGCTTCCACGACACCAACACCACGATTGGCGCCGAGAAGTGCGAGCAGTTCGGCATCACCGAGCAGGAGGTCACCGACGAGGTCTTCGAGAGCCCCGCTTCCAAGGTCTTCGACGAGGCCGAGAACCGCATGCACACCATCAAGGCTGTCATGTACGCTACGCTCAAGTAAGAGCATCTAGCATCTCGCTCGGGGTGCATTGCTGCGCACCCCGAGCGCTTTTGTCTGGTAAAAATCTCGCACCGAGCGACATGCACGGCACGGAAGAGCCGCTTTGGGCGAGATCAGTAAATGATTTATGAAGGGGGGATGAGAACTATGACTGAGACCGCTAAGAAAAAGCGCGGTATGCCTTCATCGTTCACCATTCTTCTTGCTCTGCTGGCAATTGTCGCGGTTGTTACCGTTATCGTCTCCGGTACGTCCGGCGGCGCGGTTACCGCTGCTCGCCTGAGCGATTTCTGCACCGCCCCGGTCAAGGGCTTCGCTGACGCTCTGCCCGTCTGCCTCTTCGTTATGATCCTCGGCGGCTTCCTCGGCATGATGACCGAGACCGGCGCCCTGGACAACGGCATTGCCGTTCTGGTGCAGAAGCTTAAGGGCAACGAGATCATGCTCGTTCCCGTGCTGATGCTCATCTTCTCCCTCGGTGGTACCACCTATGGTATGTGCGAGGAGACCGTTCCCTTCTACGCCCTGCTCGCCGCTACCATGATGGCTGCTGGCTTCGACCCCATGGTCGGCGCTGCCACCGTCCTGCTCGGCGCTGGCTGCGGCTGCCTGGGCTCCACGGTTAACCCGTTCGCCGTCGGCGCTGCCGTCGACGCTCTGACCGGCGTTGGCATTGAGGTCAACCAGTCCATCATCATCGGCCTCGGTGCCGTCTTGTGGATCGTTACCACTGCCATGTCCATCTTCTTCGTCATGAGCTATGCCAAGAAGGTCAAGGCTGATAAGGGTTCCACCATCCTTTCGATGCAGGAGCTCAAGGACGCCGAAGAGGCTCACGGCAAGGCTGCTTCCGAGGTTAACAAGGAGGTCAAGCTCACCGGTCGTCAGAAGGGTGTTCTGATCGCCTTTGCCTTCACCTTCGTCGTCATGATCGTCGGCTTCATCCCGCTGGCCGACCTCAACGAGGGCGTCGCCAACTTCTTTGACGCTGGCGCTGTCTACGACGCCGACGGTAACGCCGTCGTCCAGGGCTGGTCTGCCCTGATCACCGGCCTGCCCATTGGCCAGTGGTACTTCGACGAGGCTTCCACCTGGTTCTTCCTCATGGCTATCCTGATCGGTATCATCGGTGGCCTGTCCGAGAAGCAGATCGTCAACACCTTCATCACCGGCGCTGCCGACATGATGTCCGTTGTCCTCGTCATCGCTCTTGCCCGTGGTATCTCCGTCCTCATGGCTAGCACCGGCCTCGACGTCTACGTCCTCGACGCTGCCGCCAATGCTCTGGCTGGCCTGTCCGGCGTGATCTTCGCTCCCATGAGCTTCCTGGTCTACTTCGGCCTGTCCTTCCTGATCCCCTCGACCTCCGGTATGGCTACTGTCTCCATGCCCATCATGGGACCGCTGGCTGTTAAGCTCGGCTTCTCGCCCGAGGTCATGGTTATGATCTTCTCCGCCGCCATCGGCGTCGTGAACCTGTTCACCCCGACCTCCGGCGCCATCATGGGCGGTCTTGCCCTGGCCAAGATCGAGTGGACGACCTGGCTCAAGTTTGCCCTTAAGCTCATCGTCGCTCTCTCCGTCGTCTGCGCCATCATCCTGACCGTCGCTTGCGTGATGCTCTAAGTACCCAACGGGTACCCCACGGAAACCCTGACGATCCTGTAGAGGATCACCTGGTCATCGTCTGTCCGGTGGGGTCAACCCACCGGTAGACTCCTACCTTTTGCCCCCTCCCGTTCCGTGCGCGGGAGGGGGCGCTCTTGTGTTCCGGCGTTTTACCAAACGCCGGAATCACTCGACGCTGCAAGCCCGCCAGAGCGGCAATCTGACGTTCAATCGTCGGGCATGGCCAGAAGGCCTATGCCCTC
>CAJMNK010000068.1 GCA_905214905.1 uncultured bacterium
GCGGCGGCACCTGGGCCCACACGCTCCCGATGAAGTATTGGGTCGAGACCACCACGGCCGACGTCGACGTCCACTGCGAGATCGCCGCCGAGTTCCTCGCGTGCCCGCCCAAGACCTTCAACAAGGATTCGGTCTGCGTCTTCTCCACCCGTACCGGCACCACCCCCGAGATCATTGAGGCTGCCAAGTTCTGCCAGGAGCAGGGCGCCCGCACGCTGATGTATGTCTCCAACGACAACACCCCGGCCACCGAGTACGCCGATTACAAGTTCTTCAGCTTCGCCGAGGACGACGTTCTGTGCGAGGCCATCTACACCTACCAGATCACGCTGGTCGCCCGCTTCCTCAAGAACGCCGGCGCCTTCCCCAAGTACGACACCTTCATGGAGGAGTTCGGCAACATCGCTCCGTTCCTCATCAAGGCCAAGGACGCCCAGGACGAGCGCTGCGCCGCCATGGCCGAGGACTTCAAGGACACCGACTACCACATGGTGATCGGCTCCGGCATGCTCTGGGGCGAGGCCTACGACTACGCCATGTGCATCCTCGAGGAGATGCAGTGGATCAAGACCAAGTCCATCCACGCCGCCGAGTTCTTCCACGGCACCATCGAGCTGTGCGAGGAGGGCACGAGCCTCATCATGCTCTACGGCGAGGACGACACCCGTAAGCTTATGGACCGCGTGGACAACTTCACTCACATGCTCGCCGACGAGAAGGGCGTCAACGTCCGCGTGAACAAGTTTGACACCGCCGAGGTCGAGCTGCCGTTCAGCGACCCCGAGTTCCGCAAGATCGTCTCCCCGATGGTCACCTACACCATCACCGAGCGTCTGAGCTGCCATCTCGAGCACGTCCGTAACCACCCGCTCACCACGCGTCGTTACTATCACCAGATGAACTACTAATCCTCTCAAATTGCTGCGGTTGTCTGCAGGCGAGCTGCGCAGAATGCCTCGCCTGCAGACCTATTTCTGGGGTTGATCGAAATGGTTGTCCAGTATCTTCTAGTTGCACTGGTCGCATTTATTGCGTCCATGGACGAGCAATTATTTGGCATTACGATGCTTGGTCGTCCGCTGTTTACGAGCCTGTTTGTCGGCTTGATCCTTGGCGATGTCCAGCAGGGCGTTATCGTCGGCGCTGCTTTGGAGTCCATGTTCATGGGCGCCATCATGGTCGGCGCGGCGGTTCCTCCCGAGGTCTATGCCTCCGGCGTGCTTGGCTGCGCGTTTGCCGTCATTACGGGTACGGGCACGGCAACTGCCGTCGCGCTCGCCCTTCCCGTCTCCGTCTTCCTTCAGGTGTGGCGCAACTTCTGCTACGCCGTTCCGGGTGCCTTTGCCTGCAAGAAGATTGAGACCGCTCTGGCAAATCGCGATCTTGCCAAGGCGAATCTGTACCATCTGACTATCGTGCCGCTGTCGATTGGCATTCCGTCTGCACTGCTGGTGTTTGGCTCACTGTTCTTTGGTGCCGACCTCATCAACAATGCGCTCAACGCGATTCCGCAGTTTGTGATGGACGGCCTCAACGTTGCATCCGGCGTCATGGTCTGCATCGGCTTCGCACTTCTTATCAGGACCATGGGCGATAACAAGCTCCTTCCCTGGCTGTTCCTGGGCTTCATTATGGTCATCTATCTCAAGATGGACGTGGTCGGCGTCGCCGCAGCTGCCATTTGCGTCGCGCTGCTCCTGGCCTTCCGCGAGGGCTCGTCCGGTCCGCAGACGGTTGCTGCAGATGAAGAGGAGGACTTCTAATGGCTATCCAGAACACCGACCTCAAAGAGGCCAAGAAGGACGCGATTATGACTCCCGATATGTATCGGAGCATGTTCCTTCGCCAGTTTACGAGCCAGTGCTCGCAGTCGTACGACAAGATGATGGCAATGGGCTTCATGTACACCATTCAGAAGCCCCTGCGAAAGATCTATCCCAACGACGACGATTACTATGCGGCGCTCGATCGCCATACCGAGTTCTTTAACATCACGCCTCATGTGCTTCCGTTTGTAGCCGGCCTAACGGTTTCGATGGAAGAGCAGGCGGCTGCCGATAAGAACTTCGACACGTCCTCGATTAACGCCATGAAGGTCGGCCTCATGGGACCGCTTTCCGGCATCGGCGATTCGTTCTACTGGGGTACGTTCCGCGTGGTTGCCGCCGGCATTGGTATTGGCATCGCTTCGACGGGCAACCCGCTCGGCCCCATCGTGTACGCGCTCATCTACTCCGTGATTAACTTTGCAACGCGTATCGTCGCCGCCCATCTGGGTTACGACTTGGGAACCAAGTTTTTGCAGCAGTCCGAAGAGAGCAACCTTATGTCTCGCATGACGCATGCTGCCGGTGTCCTCGGAATGACCGTTATCGGCGCCATGATTGCGGCACAGGTCTCGCTGTCCACGGCTTTGACCTTTGACGTGGGTGGTTCGGAGATTGTCCTGCAGGATCTGTTCGATTCGATCTTCCCCGGTCTGCTGCCCTTGCTGGCAACGTTCGCTTGCGTTGCCCTCTATAAAAAGGGCGTCAAGACCATTTGGATCATCTTGGGCATCTTCGCAATCTGCATCATCGGAACGGGCTTGGGAGTGTTCGCGGCGGCGTAATGTTGACTGCTATGCTCGCGCGTTGGATAACTAACTGATCGTTTGAAAACGGGGCTCGGCGTAAGGCCGACCCCGTTTTTTGTTTGAGGGATTTTCCGACCGTCCAATAATCCACGCTCATGCATCACTCACGCATCTCTCGTCTCTCATTCGTCACTAACACGAGAGATAGATTAAAGACGAGAGATAATTACGAGAGATAGCTCAGCAGCAAAGAGACAAGCAACCATGGTATTGTCTCAATATCGATTGTTCCACCAGCAAAAACATGATTTAATGAAGCAGGTAGAGATATCTTATCTCTCATCTTTCACTCATATCTAATACGAGAGATAACAGAAAGACGAGAGATAATTACGAGAGATAACTGAGAGACGAGGGAAATCCGTCTGCGGCATTCTCCGCAGGACCAAGCGAAGGGACGTGCAGATGAACGAAAACGAGCTGGCCGGTTTGCTCGAGTCTTTAAGACGCATGGGCTCGGACGATCTTAACGTCGAGGTCAAGGAGAGCGCCACGACACTTTCCCGCGACGTATGGGAAGCGGTCAGCGCTTTCGCAAACACCGCCGGCGGCATCATCGTACTCGGAGTGAGCGAGCACGCGGGTTTTGTCCCAGTTACAAACTTTGAGACCGAGAAAGTGCTCAACCAATTCGTGGCGGGCATGGGCGATGCCGGCGGTCGCGGAAAGCTGGCCAATCCGCCCAAATACACCATTGAGCGCGTGGAGCTCCAGGGCACCGTGGTTCTGGTCATCACGATTGAGGAGCTCGACCCGTCGAGCAAGCCTTGCTATGTCATAGAGCGGGGCGCTCAAGGTGGCAGCTACAAGCGCGTCGATGACAAAGACGTGCCCCTTTCGTCGACCGAGGTTTTGGCACTGTCGTCATACGAACGGACGAGTCCTAGCGATCGCGATGCGGTGCCCGGCACGAGTGTGGGCGATCTCGACGAGTCGCTGGTCGACCGCACGATAGAGCGTGCCTATTCGTTGACGCCTCGAGCGATGCACGGTGCGACGGACAGGAAGACAAAGATGGAGCGTCTGAATTTCCTCGACCCCCAGGGCAATGTTACCAAGGCCGGCCTCCTTGCCGCGGGCGTTTACCCTCAGCAGTTCTATCCCAAGCTCTTCATTGATGTAGCTGTCCATGCGGGAACTCAAAAGGGCACTGCGGGGCCGCTAAGGTTTATGGACCGCACAATCTGCGAGGGAACGCTGGGCGAAATGATCTCGGACGCTGTCGCGGCTGTCGCCAAAAACCTGCGTCGCACCTCGACCGTTCAAGGCGTCTCGCGTATCGACTCGCTGGAGATCCCCGAGGAGGTCCTGCGCGAGGCAATCGCCAACGCCGTAATCCACCGAGAATACGGAGATCGGTTCTGTGGGCAGTCGATTGCTGTTGACGTCTTTGATGACCGTATCGAGGTGGCGAACCCCGGCGGTCTTTATGGCGGAAAAACTCGCGAGAACTTGTTTGATGGCAGCTCGCGGTGCCGCAACGCGACGCTCGTGAAGCTCATGTCGCTTGTCCCGTTGCCCGATGGCGCGGGCTCGCCTGCCGAGGGTAACGGTTCGGGTATTCCGATGATGGTCGATGCTATGCGTACGCACGGTCTGGCCGAGCCCCTATTTTGCCCTGGTTTTGACCGGTTTAAGGTTGTCCTCTATCGCTCCAAGGTTGAGCAGGTCGATCATGGTGGGGACCTGATCATGGCGGCCCTCAAGCGCTATGACGAGTTGGGAACGCGCGAGCTGGCAGAGCACACGGGGCTTACCGTCTCTCAAGTTAGGACGCGCGTTAATGCGCTTATTGCTCAGGGCGAGATTGAGCCTACGGCAGCGGCGACGAGCCGCAATCGCAAGTATCGACTAACGGAGCGTGCAGGGCAGATGAGCTAGCGAATGTCGATGGCCGTAGTTGCGCCCGCCGCATGAGCGTGGATTTTCGGACACACGAGAGTGGAAATCCGGACGCCCACAGCTCGAGAGTGGAAAATCGGACGGAATCAGCCTCAAAACGCTCAGAAACCGTCCGAATATCCACTCTCGTTTTCCGGCCGTCCGATAATCCGCGCTCGTGCGGTGACTGCCACGTCTGCCGCGCCCAGCCGCGCCGTCCACGCCCGCACGCACCTCACATCCCAGCATTTCACGCGCCGCCCACCGAAACCTCCAGCAAAGCAGTTACAATAGCCCAATGTGCATCGCGCACGACGATGATATCGGCGCCCGCGACTGGGGGAGAATACATGGCAGAGCAACAGATAATGCCGGGGACCAAGCTTCAGGTGGCATTCGACGTGCCCATGGGCCAAAAAACCGACTTCAACATGCTTGCCACGTACAAAGAGAACCTGGACGAGGCGTACTTTCTTATGAGCGCGCCCATGCTCGCCGGCAAGCCGCTTATCATGGACGAAAACCAAAAGCTGTTGCTGCAATACAAAGTGGGCGAGGAGACGTTCGTGCTCGCCGGCTACCCCGAGTCGGTCGAGAAAAAGGGCATCCGCACCTACTGGAAAATGCGCAAAGTCGCCGAACAGCGCACCTTCGTCAGGCGCCGCGACGAGCGTTTTAAGGTTGCCATGCGTCTGACCTACCAGCGCGACAACGCGCCGACCCCCGAGCCCGAGGACGCCATGACCATCGACGTCTCGGCCGGCGGTCTGGCTATCTACCTCAACGATTACCCCGACGTGGGCGAGGCCCTGGCCGTGCAAATGCCCACGATCCGTCTGCAGGGCGAGCGCCACGAGCTGTCCGAGCAGCTGGGCATCGTGTGCTGGGTGCGCCGCGCGCCCAAGGGCAGCCTGTACCGCAACGTTTGCGGCCTGCAGTTCCGCTACGCCGACGACATGGAGCGCGAGCTCGTCAAAGAATACGTCGGCTACATCCGCACCAAATATAAGATCTGATCGCCATGGCTCTGTTCAAGCGTAACGACAACAAAGATCAAGCTGCCGAGGATTTGGCCGAGGATTTCGTCGAGGACCAGGCCGAGGACACGTCGCGGGATGCGCTCGACATCAATGCCGAGGACGTGCCCGGCGAGGATTCCGCGCCCAAGCAGGCTCCCACCTTCCGCAAGTGCTTTGGCAAACCCAAACGCAAGTCCAAGCCCAAGCGCAACCTCCGCGGCGTGGTGCGCATCGAGGAGCTGGAGCAGGCGCTGGCCGACCAGGACTTGGACGACATCGACCCCGACGCGGTCGTGTCCATGTATATGCCCAAGCGCCGCATGGAGCGCATCGGCGCGGCGCTGCTGCGCATGGACAAGCTGCAAAAAGCCCTCGTGGTGCTGGCGCTTGCCTTTGGCGTGTTGTTCGCCCTATCGTTTATGCAGGAAAACATGGGTAACTTCACCATCAACCTCAACCGCCTGGAGCTGTTCCGCCGCGGCGTGGCCATTGCTGACAACGGCGACTTTAACAACGCCACCGCGCGCCTGGCCGCCGACGCCTTGGACAACGGCACCAATATCGCTGCCGAGGACCTGCCCGACAACCTGGACGATATCGACGGTAGCCACAACGGCAAGAATTACGTGGCGTACACCTTTTATATCCGCAACGCCGGCAAGACCGATCTGGGCTACAGCGCCAAGCTCAAGGTGGTCAGCGCCAGCAAGGGCGTGGAGAAGGCGGCGCGCGTGAGGGTGTATCGCAACGGCAAGCCTACTACCTATGCAGCGGCTGCGGCCAACGGCAATCCCGAGCCCAACACTGAGCCGTTTGCGTCCAAAGACGTGGTAACGACCATTAGCCACGCGAACTTCCGCGTGGGCGATGTGGACAAGTACACCGTGGTCATTTGGCTGGACGGCGACGATCCGGAGTGCGTGGACAAGATCATTGGCGGCGCGGTGGAGTTCGGTTTTGACTTTGATTCGTCCGAGACCGACGATTCGAGCCTGTTCGCTAAGTTCGTACAGGATATTGCCGATACCCTGACCGGCAACGACCCCATTAGCGCGAGCGGCAACGAGGCGCCCGATTACTACAAGGAACACAACGTGACTTGGAGTAACCGTCGCAACCAAAAGAACTCGCCCGCAGGGGACGGGGACAAGTAGAACGAACAAGCGCCGGGCCAGGATTGATTTCCCGGCCCGGCGCTTTTGCTATGCGGAGGCGTTGTCTTTGAAGGGGGTGACGCTGCCAGCGGCGTCGTCCAGCAGGAACAGTCGCAGCGCGAGTTTGATCGCGTAGCCTGGCTTGACCTGCGCCGCGTTTTCCGTGTGCTCGCCCAGGTCGCCGCAGTAGGCATAAAGGTCGCGGATCAGATCCGCGCCCGAGAGGGTGAACATGTAGCCCGCGTCCGAAAGCGCGTTGGGCGCCGCGGGCAGCCCCGCAGCCGCACAAAAGCTCACGAGGTCGGGACCCATGACGGCCTCGTAGTCGATCGCGGCGCCACGGTCCTGAGCAGCCTGCTCTTGCTTGCGGGTGTACGACAATGCCGCCGCCAGTACAAAGCTGGGCGTGGGCGCATTGACGTCGTCGGTGGTGGCGACGAGCTTGCCGGCCGCTTGCGTGACCAGCCAGGCGACTTCGCGCTGACAGCGAACGGCCTTGCGCGTCACCGGTTTGATTGATCCGGTGGAAACGCTTCCCTTGGGTTGATTGGCGGCAGGCATGAGCCCTCCCAACAAATAGCCCGTTTAGCAGGCAAAAACGACACGTGCCACACCAGTATAGCGAGTGGGGAAGGGCTAGGGCGAAGCTTGGCGGAGAGTGGATGTATGCGATGACGTGGCGCTGCGGTCGCAAGAGGGACTTACGGCTTTGCGGGATAGAGATCAAATAAGGTAAACGATGTTCACATGGCACCACATATAACCCGAGGTAGACCTATGAATCTGCCGGAATGTGGGCTGCCGAAAACTCATAAGGAAATCGTAAGAATTATGGTATTCTCAATTCCATGTCTAAAGGATGGGCAAGCAACATCCAACACGAAAGCGCGGGCTCCCCTTCCGGGCTTCTCGAGGGTCATCTGGGATGAATGGGGAAAGAAAGGGGTCCGCATGGATACCAAGGCATTAAAAAAGCAGATGGGCGCCGCCATCGCCATGGTGCTGGTAGCAGCCGTAGCGTTGGGCTCTGCCACGTTCGCATGGTTTGTGACGAACAATACCGTCAAGGCGAACACGAACACCATTTCCGCTCAGTCGAACGCTGCGTTTATGACGATTGAGTACAACGATACCGCCGTGGGCGTAAACAGCACCGAAGCTACGGCGACTGATAACGTTGGCAAGGCGCTTTATCCGGCAACTTTCGGTGAGAATCCAACGGACGCTGCACCCAAGGGTAAGTTTGCGTACGGGTACGGCCAGAAGGTGACCGCCGATGGATACATGGTGAATTCGGAAGGCCTTAAGCTTGTAAACGGCACCGGCTCGCGTGATGATGCCGTTGCGGGTGACTATGCGGTGAAAGAGGTCTTTAATATCTCTTCTCGCGGCCAGGATCTTAAGAACCTGCGAGTCCACGCGGTTACGGCTGGAAAGACCACTTCTGATTCCAAGCTTAACTCTGCCCTCCGCGTCCTTGTCTATGTCGATGATACTCATTGGGAGGTTTACGACATTAACGGCTCTTTTAAGTATGGCTCTGGAGCGGCTGCAGGAGTTTTGGCCGAAGATGTTACCCATGATGTGGATAAGGAAGTTGATCTCTATCTCTTCTACGAGGGCTCTGACGACCAGATTTATACGAACAATCTGAAGCAGCTCGCGTCTACGAAAAACATTACTGTTCAGTTTGAGGCTGACGCCCAGAACAAGTAGCATTTGATCGGCAGCGTTAGGTTATAAACGAGGGCAGGTCCCCAGCCCGGGATCCTGCCCTTTTCCGTAACGAAGGGAGGCGACGGAGATGCACGATTCAGTAAAGAGGCTTAAGGTGCAGCTTGTTGGCGCGGCGTTGACCGTCGTCGTCTCGGCGGTGGCGCTTTCTGCAACCACCTACGCATGGTTTGTCACAAATAGTAGAGTTCATGCGACTACCAGCACCATTTCCGCTCAAGCGAATGGCATGGTGCTCCAAATCGTTGAGGGCGATACACCCGACCACGGCTCCGACACCTCCACGGTTGCTTCTGCAACCGGTCATGAGATTAGCCCGTCATCGACGAACGATGCTAAAAACTGGTACGTTCCCCAAGGCTGGCAGGGCGTTAATGTGAGCACCTATCAAAAGGTCGACACATTTATTTCGGGTGAGGCTCCCGGAAAGTACACCATTCAAGGCAACGATTACTATGCATTCACCGTTGCGAATTACACGCTGTATACCGTGGCGAACACGGGCGTTGCCGACGTGTATTTGGACGCGAGCAACGGCTCGCCCATTACGATTACGCAGCATGGCGGCACGCAGAAATGGTTTGACAAAATCAAAGGCAGCCTGCGCATCGGCATTGTAATCAACGGCGAGCTGCGCGTTGTCTATGCGCCAGCTGCTCCCTCGATAACCGATACGGGTAACGATGTGATTGCCGTTGCGGGGTGGTCGTGCGTCGACTCTGAATCTCTGAGCAAGGTTGTTGCTCCTACATATTTGCACCTTTCTGGCACTGATTTGCTCGATCAAAACGGCAATAACTGGGGTGCCACGAAAACGGGCGAAGCCTACGTTAAGCCGAGCGGCAACGCGCAAAAGGTCGCTTCGAGCGTCGATTACAACGGCACGAACATGAAGATTGTCATCTGGATGGAAGGCACCGACTCCGACTGCCAAAACTGGTCCGAGCAGGGCAAGAACACCACTGCTCCGACCTTTGATGTCACCGTTAGTTTGGTCGGTATCGTTCCTGACTCTAAGTAGGGCCAAGCCACAACTTAATTTGCCTGATAGGGGTCGCTTCAATCGAAGTGGCCCCTATCTTATGCGGTTGCTTTGCGCAAATCGGCTGCATTTGAGATGCGAAGATCGGCGATAATGTGGGGAACTGTTCTTTCTGGAGGTTCCTTATGGACGGCATCCCTTCTAGTGTTCCGCTGATAACTCTGCCGAGTTTTGACCGTGCTTGTAGCCTTGTGCCGTCTGAGTATGTTTTGGCTTGGGAGTGGTTCTTGCGTGAGGAACAGCGTGGCGAGATTTGGAAGAATCTTCCTCATCACACCAAAGCCGATGACCCTCAATATTCCAACCGCTTAACGATCGATTCAAAGCCCTTTCCCGTCTCGCGCGATTCGGGCATCTACTGGCCGGGTCGTAGACGCATCAAGCATCCGGTAGAAAAGACCTTTGCGCTTTCGGTGCATAGCTCTACAAGTGGGAGTTATTCCGATGTTCCACCGCTCTATCTTGAGGACGGCACGTGGGTGTTCAAGTACTCATCGCAAAGTGCTTCGGTCGACAGCTGGCGCGATCAGGGCTACAACCAAAAGATGATCAACTGCATGGAGTGCGGCGT
>CAJMNK010000069.1 GCA_905214905.1 uncultured bacterium
TATGAGAGCACCTTTAACAGAATGTTCAGATGAACATAAAGAAGGTCTTAAGAAAACGAACAGGTGCGTATTAACCGATGCTTTTTCGGTTGTACTTTAACGATTGGCTCGTACAATAGTCACCAATGTTTGGCGGGAACTGTTCTGTGAGGCGTTAAAAAGGAAAGTGAGGACGCCAGTGTTTCAGATAGCCGATCTGCTCGCTATCGTTGCAGGCGCCATCGCGGGCGCAATTGCCTTCCTTCCCTTTGTCTTTACGCTCAAGCCGGTTCTTGACGATAAGCAGAATGCGGACATGCTCAAGGGTATGGTGAGTCTGGCGGTCTCGGCAATCGCTCTGCTCGTCTTTACCTTGGTTGTGTTTGTGTTGTTCGGAGAGGCATTTCGCATGTTCCTCCTGGGCGAGGCGATCGGCTTCGTGGCCTTTATGGCCGCCTGCGCGGTTCGCGTCGCCAAGGCGCTGCGAGATCCTCATGAGGTCGAAAGGTAAGTCGTGGAAATTTTTGAAAAGCTGCCTGATGAGATTAATCATCTGGTCAGCGAGTTCAGCTCCACCCCCGTCGTGGGCGATCTGGGCTGCGGCATCACGCAGTACTCGTTTTGGCTGATCGTCTCCACGATCGTGCTCCTGATCGTCCTGGCCGTGTTCAAGAAGAAGCAGACCCTGGTTCCCAAGGGCTTCTTCGTCAACGGTTTCGAGTACATCATCGAGTACGTCGAGAACGATATCGGCAAGGGTGTCGTGGGTGAGAACTGGAAGAAGCACTTCCCGTTCCTGTGCTCGCTTTTCCTGTTCATCCTGATCAATAACATGATCGGCCTGATCCCGGGAATGAAGCCCGGCACCGGCGCAATCGGCTCCACCGCCGCACTCGCCATTTTCGCCTTCGTGTACTTCATCTACTACGGATGCAAGGCTCACGGCGTGATCGGCTACATCAAGAGCCTCGCCCCGCAGGGCGTGAGCTTCCCGATGAACGTGCTCGTGTGGGTCGTCGAGCTTTTCTCGACCTTCCTGCGCCTCATCACGCTCGCCGTCCGTCTGTTCTGCAACATGTTCGCAGGACACGTGGTCATGGGCTCGTTCGCCATCATGGCGAGCATGTTCATGCAGCCGCTGCTTCAGCAGGTTTCCGCGGCCCACGCCGTTGGCGCCCTGCCTTCGCTAGCCTGGCTTGCCATCCTCATCCTGATCTATGCGATCGAGCTTGTGGTCGGCGCCATCCAGGCTTACGTCTTCACGGTCCTTACCGCCGTGTATGTCTCCGAGGCAGAGGAGGTCGCGGAGGAGGAGTAGTCTTCCGTTCGCGCCTTAAAGGTAAGTAAGGCAATTCGTTAAACCGCCGGTGCCCGTACCCATGGAGCCCGGCAGTTATAAAAAGGTTATCCTGCGTGAAATAAGACACGCACGACAAAGGAGGAATCGTGGGAGTTATCGGTTACGGTCTCGGTGTTATCGGCGCTGGTCTTGCTATCGGCCTGTCTGCTCTGGGTGCTACGGGTGCTATGGCCCGTCAGCCTGAGGTCCAGGGCCGCGTGTTCACCGTCTTCATCATGGGCTCCGCCTTCGGCGAGGCTCTGGCTCTGATCGGCTTCGTTGTCGCGCTGATCGTTAAATAGCACGGAGCGTCAAGTATGAATCTTTCATCCCAGAAGAGCGCGATCGCACTCTCCGCGTCCGCGGCCGCGCTGCTCATGCCGGTTTCCGCGTTCGCCGAGGACGGCGCTGCCGGTGCGGACATCCTCATCCCTAAGATGGCGGAGTTCATCCCGGCGCTTATCGCCTTCCTGATTATCTGGATCGTGCTGGCCAAGGTCGCCCTGCCGGGCATCATGAAAACCATGGAGGAGCGCGGCAAGAAGATCGAGGAGAGCCTCGACGAGGCCGAGAAGACCAAGCAGGAGGCTATCGCCAAGCGCGCTGAGTCCGACTCGATCGTCACCGACGCCCGTCGTCAGGCTGCCGACATCGTTCTCGAGGCCCGTAAGGACGCCGAGTCCGAGCGCGCCCGTATCATCGAGGCTGCTCACAAGGAGGCCGAGGAGATCATCGCCAAGGCCCATACGACCGTCGAGGACGAGCGCAAGTCCATTTACGCCGGTGCCGCGAGCTCCATCGCCGACCTGTCCGTTGCCGTCGCCACCAAGATCGTGGGCGAGGCACTCGAGGACGATGCCGAGCAGAAGAAGCTCATCGAGCGCTACATCCAGGAAGCAGGTAGCCTGAATGCCGACTAGCCGCTATCAGGACAAGGTGCTCGAGACCTACGCGCGCTCCCTTCTGGAAGCCGCTAAGGCCGAGAACCATGTGTTCGAGGACCTCGAGATGATCGAGCGCTTGGCTTCTGCCAGCCCCGAGATCATCGCCGTGCTCGACACCATGTCCAAGCGCGACCAGCTCGACCTTCTTCCCAAGGTGGCAGCTGCCTTTAAGTATGTTGCCGAGGAAGACGAGGATGTAGTGGGCGTGACCGTCACCACGGCGATCCCGCTCGACGACGAGCTGCGTCAAACCATCACTAAGAAATGCGAGCAGGACTTCGGCCGCAAGGTATTCCTTATCGAGCAGGTTGACCCGTCTATCGTGGGCGGCCTGGTGCTCGAGGCCCGCGGCGAGCGTCGTGACATTTCCGTCAAGACGCAGCTGCGCATCGCGCAGGAGACCCTCGCAAACTCTGCTAATTCGTACGGAGGTGAAGCCTAATGTCCGAAACCCTCAATGCCCAGGATATCGCCAAGAAACTGCAGGAGCAGCTCACGAGCCTCTCCGCGACGGTCGATACGCATGAGGTTTCAACGGTCGACGAGGTAGGCGACGGCATCGCGCGCGTCTCCGGCCTCAAGAGCGCCATGGCAGGCGAGCTTCTGGAGTTCAAGAGCTCCGATACCGGTGAGACCGTCTTCGGCCTTGCCCAGAACCTTGACCGTGACGAGGTCGGCGCCGTTCTGTTCGGTGCCGTCGACTCCATCAAGGAAGGCGACGAGTGCCGCACCACTGGCCGCATTATGGATATCCCCGTGAGCCGTGCCATGCTCGGCCGCGTCGTCAATCCGCTCGGCCAGCCCATCGACGGCCTGGGCGACATCGTCGCCACGCACCGTCGCCCCATCGAGTTCAAGGCTCCCGGCGTCATCGATCGTACCCCGGTGTGCGAGCCGGTTCAGACCGGTCTGCTCGCTATCGACTCCATGGTGCCTATTGGCCGCGGTCAGCGTGAGCTCATCATCGGCGACCGTAAGACCGGTAAGACCGCCATCGCCATCGACGCTATCCTCAACCAGCGCGGCAAGGGCATGGTCTGCATCTATGTCGCCATCGGCCAGAAGGCCTCCACGGTTGCCAACATCCGCGAGACCCTCGCTCAGCACGGTGCGCTCGACTACACCATCATCGTTTCGGCCACCGCTGCCGATTCCGCCCCTATGCAGTACATCGCGCCTATGGCCGGTGCCGCTATCGGCGAGTTCTTCATGTACAACGGCGAGGACGGCAAGCCCGCCAGCGAGACCAACCCCGGCGGCCACGTGCTCGTCATCTACGACGACCTGTCCAAGCAGGCTGTGGCCTACCGTCAGATGTCGCTGACGCTGCATCGTCCGCCCGGACGCGAGGCCTATCCTGGCGACATCTTCTACCTGCACTCTCGTCTGCTCGAGCGTGCCGTCAAGATGTCCAAGAAGAACGGTTACGGCTCCATGACGGCACTGCCGATCATCGAGACCCAGGACGGCGACGTCTCGGCCTACATTCCGACCAACGTCATTTCCATTACCGATGGTCAGATCTACCTGCAGTCCGAGCTCTTCTTCCAGGGTCAGCGCCCGGCAGTCGACGTGGGCATCTCCGTGTCCCGCGTCGGTGGCGATGCGCAGACCAAGGCTATGAAGCAGGTTGCCGGCAACCTTCGCCTGGACCTCGCTTCGTACCAGGAGCTCGCTGGCTTTACGCAGTTCGGCTCCGACCTCGACGAGGCTACTCAGAAGCAGCTGACCCATGGTGCTCGCATGACCGAGCTCCTGAAGCAGCCGCGTTACAAGCCGTTTGAGGTTGGCGAGCAGATCGTTACGCTGTTCGCTGGCAACGAGGGCTTCCTGGATGACCTGGAGATCGCCGACGTGCTGCCCTTCCGCGCCGAGCTCATCGAGTACATGGACAATGGCTTTGGTTCGCTGCTCGACAAGGTTCGCGCCAAGAAGATCGATGATGACACCAAGGCTGAGCTCTTGCGCGTCATCGGCGACTTCAAGCAGCAGTTCATGGCCAAGCACCATTCGGATGTTTCTGGATCAGAGGAGAACTAAGCCCCATGGCCAACCTTCGCGACATTAAGAAGCGAATCTCCTCGGTTACCACGACCAAGCAGATCACGCGCACGATGGAGATGGTCTCTACGGCCAAGATCCGTCGTGCCCTCGATCGCTCCAAGCAGGCCGAGCCCTATAAGGAGGCGCTGACCGACGTCATGTTGACGGTCGCCGGCGACGCCTCCTGTTCGGGCACCGATCCCATGCTGCAGAAGCATGAGAGCGTCAAGCATGGCCTGATTGTCGTTATTGCCTCGGACCGCGGCCTTGCCGGCGGTTTCAATACGACGGTGGAGCGCACGGCCGAAAAGCTCGCCGCTTCTTGGGCGAACGACGGCATCGAGTGCGAGATCATCGCGTGCGGGCGTAAGCCGGCCACGTATTTCCGTGACCGCGCAAACGTCGTCATGCACTTTGAGGGCAACTCCTCTGAGCCCGATTTCAATCAGGCCCGCATGATCTCCTCTCATATCTGCGATGCGTATCGTGCCGGTGAGCTTGACCGTGTCGAGCTTGTCTACCACCACGCCAAGAACCGCGTGGATCAGGAGCTTCGCGTCGAGCATCTGTTGCCGCTCGACCCCGAGATGATCGCTATGGCCCACGGTCCGCGTAAGAACGAGACCGACGCCCCTAAGCGCATCTCGTCCACGTTCGAGTTCGTGCCCTCTCCCGAGCATGTTCTCGGCAAGCTTGTGCCGTCTTATATCCTGACGGTCATCTACCAGGCCCTGATCGATTCGGCGGCTGCCGAGCAGGGTGCACGCCGCAAGGCCATGCACTCCGCGACGGAAAACGCCACCGCGATCATCTCGACCCTTACCCGCACGTATAGTCGCGTGCGCCAGGCTTCGATCACGACCGAGATCAACGAGATCGTCGGCGGAGCCTCAGCATTGGAGGAACAGTAATGGCTAATAACACCGTAAAGCTTGCGGTCGAGGAAGCCACCAAGAAGACGACTGCCGGTGATGGTCGCATCGTGCGAATCATCGGCCCTGTCGTCGACGTCAAGTTTGACGGCGCGGTGCCCCCGATCTACAACGCGCTCACGGTCGAGGCCGAGACCCCGATCGGTCATCTGAGCACGATCCTCGAGGTCGAGAGCCAGCTTCCGGGCGGCGTCGTCCGCACGGTCGCCATGTCCTCGACCGACGGCCTGCAGCGCGGCCTCATCGCCACCGATACCGGTGAGCCCATGAAGATGCCCGTTGGTCCCAAGACGCTCGGTCGCATTTGGAACGTCATGGGCAAGCCCGTCGACGGCAAGCCCATGCCCGAGGTGGAGGAGTTCTACCCCATCCACCATGCAGCGCCCCGCTTTGACAAGCTCACCACCAAGACCGAGATCTTCGAGACCGGCATCAAGGCCGTCGACCTGCTCGAGCCCTACATCCGTGGCGGCAAGACCGGCCTGTTCGGCGGCGCCGGCGTCGGCAAGACCGTTCTGATTCAGGAGCTCATCAACAACCTCGCCCAGGAGCACGGCGGCACCTCGGTGTTCACCGGCGTCGGCGAGCGTACCCGCGAGGGCACCGACCTTTATCTCGAGATGAGCGAGTCTGGCGTTATCGACAAGACCTGCTTGGTCTATGGTCAGATGAACGAGCCGCCCGGAGCGCGTCTGCGCATCGGTCTGGCCGGCCTTACCACCGCTGAGTACTTCCGCGATCGCGGCCAGGACGTTCTGCTGTTCATCGACAACATCTTCCGCTTCTCCCAGGCGGGTTCCGAGGTTTCCGCACTGCTGGGCCGTATGCCGTCCGCCGTTGGTTACCAGCCCACGCTGGCAACCGAGATGGGCGACCTCCAGGAGCGCATTACCTCGACCAAGACGGGCTCCATTACCTCCGTCCAGGCTGTCTACGTCCCCGCAGACGACCTGACCGACCCGGCGCCTGCCACGACGTTTACTCACCTCGATGCCACCACGGTTCTTTCGCGTAGCATTTCGTCGCTCGGCCTGTTTCCGGCTATCGACCCGCTTGCGTCTTCCTCCGACGCTCTCGATCCCTCGATCGTTGGCGAGGAGCACTACCGTGTCGCCGTCAAGGTCCAGGAGCTCCTGCAGGAGTACTCCGACCTTCAGGACATCATCGCCATTCTGGGTATGGACGAGCTGTCCGAGGAGCAGCGCCTTACGGTCAACCGTGCCCGTAAGATTCAGCAGTTCCTCTCGCAGTCCTTCCACGTCGCCGAGAAGTTCACCGGCAACCCCGGTGTCTACGTCCGCGTCGAGGATACCGTCCGCTCTTTTGCCGAGATTGTCGACGGCAAGGCCGATGACCTGCCCGAGCAGGCTTTCCGCTATGCTTCCACGATTGAGGACGTGCGCGAGCGCGCCCGCAAGATGGGGGAGAAGTAGGTTATGCGTATCCGCATCGTGTGCCCCGTGAGCTGCGCCTATGAGGGCGACGCTGCGTTTGTGTCGATTCCGTCCACGGATGGCGAGTTTGGCGTCCTGCCTGCTCACTCCAGCGAGATCTGCACGATCGACCGCGGTTACGTTCGCGTTTCCGATAAGGCCATGGGCACTGTCGACCACACGTTTGCCGTGGCCGGCGGCTATGCCCAGGTTGCGGACGATGTCGTGACCGTTCTCGCCGAGCGCGCTTGCGATTTGGCGACCGTCGATGCCGACAAGCTTAAAGCTGATATTCAAGGTTTTGAAGAGAAGCTGGGTAATTTGTCGGAGGATGATGCACGCCGCGCCTACCTCTATAATGAAATCGCATGGTGTAAGCTCAAGCTTGCCCAATAGTCAAACGATTTAGCGTTCGACCATTTGCGAACACATCATGCCCGGGATGGCCCAGCCACCCCGGGCATGCTTTTTGAAAGGGTAGACCTTGGATATTATCCGCGTTGAGGGTGGCCACGCCATCGGAGGCTCCGTGCCCGTCTCGGGCGCCAAGAACTCCGCGCTCAAACTCATGGCGGCAACGCTTCTGGCGCCGGGCAAGACGACGCTGCAGAACGTGCCCGATATTTCCGATGTCCACGTGATGGGCAAGGTGCTCAAGGGCATGGGCGCTACGATCGATGTTCTCGACGAGCACACGCTCGAGATTGATACCTCTCAGGTCGATTCATGGGAGGCCCCCTACGAGCTCGTTGCCAAGATGCGCGCTTCCACCGCCGTCATGGGGCCCCTGCTGGGCCGCTTCCATCGCGCCAAAATTGCCATGCCGGGCGGCTGCAACCTGGGTGCTCGTAAGATCGATATGCACATTCTTGGTCTTGAGGCCCTGGGCGTTGAGTTCGATACCGCCCACGGTTACATCAACGCTAATGCGCCCCAAGGTCTGCGCGGTACCACCGTCACGCTCGAGTTCGCCAGCGTCGGTGCGACCGAGAATCTCATCATGGCCTCTGTGCGCGCACAGGGCACCACGGTTATCGACAATGCCGCCCGCGAGCCCGAGATCGTCGATCTCGCTAACATGCTCAACGAGATGGGCGCCAAGATTGTTGGCGCCGGTACGCCCGTCGTGACTATCGAAGGCGTGGAAGAGCTCCATCCCGTTATCCATCGCGTGGTGGGCGACCGCATCGAGGCCGGTACCTTTATCGTCGCCGGTGCGTTGATGGCGGACGATCGCGGTGTCGATGTCACGGGCTTTTGCCCCATTCATTTGGGCATGGTGCTCAAGAAGATGGAGCTCATGGGTATCGACTGCGAGCGCGTCGAGGATGGCGTCCATGTGAACCGTGCCGAGCGTATCAAGCCGGTCGACATCCAGACGCTTCCGTTCCCCGGTTTCCCGACCGACATGCAGGCGCAGATTATGGTGCTCTCCGCCCTTGCCGACGGCAGTTCCGTTATTACCGAGAACATCTTCGAGAATCGCTTTATGTTTGCCTCTGAGCTGGTGCGCATGGGTGCCGACATTCGTATCGAGAGCCATCATGCCATGATTCATGGCGTCAAGGGCTTCTCGGGTGCACAGGTTACCTCGCCCGATCTGCGCGGCGGAGCGGCCCTCGTCGTAGCGGGCTTGATCGCCGACGGGACGACCGAGGTTTCGGCTATCCATCACATCAAGCGCGGCTACGAGCAGTTTGTCGAAAAGCTGCAGGCGCTCGGCGCGCATGTCGAGCATGCTACCGTCCCCGATCCCGTCATCTACTAATACAGGTTGCCTATGTTTAATAAAAAGCCCCTCGCAGATACCACCACCCGAAGACCCTCAACTGGTGCGCAGGCCAAGATCTACAGTCGCGATAACGTGGCTCGCTATTCCGAGCGCGCTCGCCAACGTCGTCGTAGCCACACGATTCGTCACGTCGCGCTCATTGTCGTGCTTGGCGTGCTGTTGAGTGCCACTACCGCTGCCGGCCTGTGGTTTGCCACCATTATGGGCAAGCTCGGCGATTCTAATGTCATTACCGACAATCTGCGTCGGGTTCTGGTTGACACCGATGAGGCAAAGGATCCGTTCTACGTGCTGCTTCTTGGTACCGACGGCCGTCCGGGCGAGGATACGTATCGTGCCGACTCGATTATCCTGGCACGCATCGACCCCACGCAAAAGCAGGCGACGCTCATTTCCGTTCCGCGCGACACCAAGGTCGAGTACAAGGGCGAGACCATGAAGATCAACGCCTGCCATACCGTTGGCGGCGCCGAGGCCATGGTCGAGGCGGTCAACGAGCTGTGCGGTGTTCAGATTTCCCACTATGCCGAGGTCAGCTTCGACGGTATGCAGGCGCTGATTGATTCGGTTGGCGGTATCGACATTAACGCAACCGATGATGTTGACGACCCCGAGCACCTGGATATTAAGATTACCGCTGGCCAGCAGCATATGGACGGTGCCACCGCCCTTACCTATGCCCGCTGCCGCTACACCTATGCCGACGGCGATTACACGCGCATGCGCCACCAGCGTCAGGTGCTTGGCGCCCTTGCCAACCAGATTCTCAATAACTTCGATGCCACGAAGATCTTTGGCCTGGTTAATTCGCTGTCCGATATGCTCGTAACCGATATGAGCGTTCAGGATATCGTGGCTACGGTCAACGCCATGCGCGGTATGGATGTCGACGGTATCTACTCGGCCAACCTGCCCTCGTACGCCGACGACAGCACCATGATCGACGGTGTGAGCTACGTCTTTGTCTACGAGGACGAGCTCAAGGAAATGATGGAGCGCGTCGATGCTGGCAAGGATCCCAAGGGTCCCAACACCATGGGTCTTTCCGACGGTTCCAGCTCTACGATCGGCGACCTGAACAACAACACGTCTGACGATTACGCAAACGGTACCGCAACCTCATCGGTCAGCTCTGACGATTCCGATGACTCAAGCGATTCGAGCGATTCGGACTACTACGAAGAGCCCACCGGCGACGGCAACGGCTACGAAGCCAATTATTAGGGTTACGCGGGCTTACCAGCCCGCGTAACCAGTTGACGCTGCAAACCCGCCAGAGCGGCAATCTGCCTTT